>JAUVQP010000010.1 GCA_030598075.1 Miltoncostaeaceae bacterium
GCTGTCGCGGGGCTGGCCGGCGCCGCCCTCGGGCTCGGGCTGTCGAGCGGCGGGGCGGCGACGGGGCCCGTCGCGGACGGCCGCCAGGTGTTCGAGCGTTCGTGCCAACTGTGCCATCTCGCGGGCGGGACCCGGGCCGGGGGGGTGGGTCCGCGTCTTTCTGGACGCGGTCTGTCCGCCACGCGGATTCGCGGTCAGGTCGTGAACGGGGGCGGGGGGATGCCCGCCGGGTTGGCCGCCGGCGACGACCTGGATGACGTCGTTGCGTATGTCGTCTCCATCCAGCGTGCGAGCGCGCGCCGCCTCACCCCGACCCGGTCGCTGCGCCGCGCGCTTCGCCGCGCCTTCCTGCGGGGGCTCCCCCGATCGGCGCGCGCCGGCGTGCGCGGCCCGCTGGTCGGGAATCCGCGACGGCCCTCTTCCCGCGTGCAGTGGGCGCGCCTCGGGTCCGTCGAGTGGGCCATCGCGACCTTTTCGCGCCGCGGCCGGGGCACGCGAGGCCAGCCCGAGATCTTCCGGCGGCGGGTGCGCGGACGGTGGGTGGACCTGGGACCGTCAAACGGGTGCCTGAAGCGCGTTCCGACCCGCGTGCGCGCCCTCTGGCGCGTCAGCCGCGGGAAGTGCTCGTAGGCGGGTCTTCGCGCAGGGGGAGCAGGCGCGCCAGGCGGCGGTTCTCGACCGGGTCGAACACAGCGTGCTGGGCGCAGGCCGGCACGAGGCGGCCGGTGTCGGGATGGGCCATGTGGTAGCTGCACGCCATGAGCCGCTCCTGGGTCTCGCGCACGCGCGGATCGGCGCTGAGCGCGCCGCGCTGCAGCTGTTCCCACGCCGGACCGACATCCGAGGCATCCATGAAGCGGTGCATCACGAAGGTGACCGGGCGACAGCGGTGGCGCGCGAGCGCGCGAACACCGCTTCGCCTGGCGAAGCGGACGATCCACCCCGCCGCGATGATCAGAGTGCCGGGCCTCCGCGCCACGGCGCGAGCGATCCGCACGGCGGCCAGGGACGGGCGCACCTCCCAGTTCAAGCCCCCGAAAGCGCGGAAGACGACGTCGCGCGCACGAAGATCGCGGGGGTCGCGATCGTCGAGGATCGGAACCCAGCGATCGCCGACGTACGCGCCCTGTGCGCTCCGGTTGCAGCGCGCATCGCCCACCTGCACCGCCCGGTGGGGCAGTCGGGCCCCGACCCCCCGCTCGATGGCTGCCCAGACGTCGTCGGCGTCGAGGCGACGGTAGTCCTCCCTCCAGCGTCGTGCGTTGCCCTGAAACGCGGCGGGTTGAAAGCTCATCAGGCGCCAGCCCTGCCGCCCCGCCGCGCGGACCACCGCGGGCACCTGGTCCAGGTTGGCCGGCGTCACGGTCATGTTGTGCGCGAGGTATGACGAGACCCCGTGCTCGCTCCGCAGTCGCGAAAAGTGGGCGACGAAGCGGGCGCGATGGCCGTGCAGATCCGCCTCGCCCCGCGGGCGCTCGATCCCGGAGCGGCCGAGCATCAGGCTGTCGAAGTGGACGGCGAAGATCAGCCGCCGGAAGCGCCGCGACCCATCGGCGCGCACTGCGAGCCGCCGCAGATAGCCGTAGTCGATGTCGCCGTGGGTCATGCTCATCGGCTTCCTGCGGGCGCGAAGCATCGCCTCGAGGGCGTCGCCGTGGTGCTCGGGGCCGAGGAGGGTGACCTCGCCGCCGATCAGCTGAGCGTTCTGCCACGGGCCCCGACGCCGCCCGAGCTCGCGCATCTGCCGCTCGACCTCGCGGCGGGTGTGGGCGCCGTCCGTGCGCACTCGGTTGGCCTCTGCCCCGAGATAGCAGGGCGTGCAGGCCAGGTTGCAGCGGGGGAAGACCCCCTGGGTGCCCTCACAGCCCATCGTGCGTCGCCCGATCGACTGCGATGCCCCGCGCACGTGCGGAGGAAGGCCGGCCCATCGCTCCGCGAGATGGCCTCTGAGCTCGACCGGCTCGGGGCGGGTGATGTCGTCGATGGCGCGAAGGCGCCGAGCCGCCGCTCGCGTCCGATCGAGCAGGGCCATCAGCCGCGCGCGGCGTCGCCGAGAAGGTCCCGGGCGATCACCAGCCGCTGGATCTCGCTCGTGCCCTCGTAGATCTCCGTGATCTTGGCGTCTCGGTAGAAGCGCTCCGCGGGGAACTCGGACGAGTACCCGAAACCGCCCAGCGTCTGAACGCATGCGTCTGCGGCATCGACGGCGAGGCGGCTGGCCAGCAACTTGGCCTTCGCGCCGTTGGGTCCGTGGGGCCGGCCCCGGTCGGCCAGCGCGGCGGCGCGGTAGGTCAGCAGCCGGGCGCCGTCGAGGCGTGCGGCGATCTCGGCGAGCGGGAACTGGATCCCCTGAAAGCGGGCGATCGGGCCGCCGAACGCCGACCGTTCCCTTGCGTAGTCCGCCGCCAGGGCGAGCGCCGCCGCGGCGAGCCCGCACGCCTGTGCCGCCACGACGATGCGGCCGGCGTCGAGGGTGCGCATGGCGATCTGAAAGCCGTCGCCCTCCCGGCCGAGCAACCTATCGGCCTCGACGGCGTGCCCGGCGAAGCTCAGCTCGACGGTGGATGAGGTGTGAAGCCCCATCTTGGGGATCTCCCGCCCCACGCCGAAGCCGTCGCCCGGCTCCGTGACGAACGCGCTGAGGCCGTGCGGTCCGCGGTCGCCCGTGCGGGCGAAGACCACGAAGAGGTCGGCGAAGCCCCCATTGGTGATCCAGAGCTTGGCGCCGTCGAGCCGATAGCCGCCGTCCGCGGCCGCAGCGGTCGTACGCATCGCGCCGGGGTCCGATCCCGCATCCGACTCGGAGAGCGCGTAGGCGCCCAGCCGCTCGCCGCTCGCCAGACCCGGCAGCCAGCGCTCCCTCTGGCGCGCGCCCCCGCTGTCCCTGATCGGCGAGATGGCCAGGCCACCGTGGGCGGCGACAGCCGCGGAGACGCCGACGTCGACGCGGGCGATCTCCTCGACCACGAGCGCCAAGGACGTCACGCCGAGACCGGCGCCGCCGTGCTCCTCGGGCACCCCGAGTCCGAGCAGGCCGAGCCCGCCGAGCCGCCGCAGGACGTCGACCGGAACGTGGGTGTTCCGGTTCCAGTCGGCCGCGTGCGGGGCGATCTCGCTCGCGGCGAACTCGCGGGCAAGGCTCTGGACGTCGCGTTCGGTCTCGGTGAGCTCAGGAACCATCGGGCACCGCCCGTATCCTTCGCGCGGCGGGCCGGGGAGTCAAGCCGAGAGGTGGTTCTGTTGATCGACGGCTTCGAGAACGACACGCTCACGGTCGACGGCGTCGAGATCGCCTTCAGCGTCGGGGGCGAGGGGCCGCCCGTGCTTCTGCTGCACGGCTATCCGCAGACCCGCGCCATGTGGCGGCGGGTGGCGCCGGTCCTGGCCGAGCGATGTCGCGTCGTCGCGGCCGACCTCCGCGGCTACGGCGATTCCGACAAGCCCCCGGGCGGTCCGGACCACTCGGGCTACTCGAAACGTGCGATGGCGAAGGATCAGGTCGGCCTCATGGAGAGCCTCGGGCACCCGGCGTTCGCCGTCGCGGGGCACGACCGCGGCGGTCGGGTCGCCCACCGCATGGCGCGCGATCATCCCGGGCGCGTCACTCGGGTCGCCGTGCTCGACATCGTTCCCACCGCCACCCTGTTCGCCACGGCTCGTACGCCGTTCGCGACGGCGTACTACCACTGGTTCTTCCTCATTCAGCCCGACGAGCTTCCGGAACGTCTCATCGGCGCGGACCCGGAGTGGTTCGTGCGCTACACGCTGCGGCGCTGGGCCGGGGATCCGGGCGCGCTGCGCGAGGAGGATGTGCGGGAGTACGTGCGCTGCTTTCGGGACCCGGACGCGATCCGGGCGAGCTGCGAGGACTATCGTGCCGCGGCGTCGATCGACCTCGATCACGATCGCGAGGACGACAGCCCCATGACGCAACCCCTGCTCGTGCTCTGGGGCGTGCGCGGCGCGATGGAGCGACTCTTCGACGTCGGCGCGAGCTGGCGGCCGCTCGCGGCGAGCGTCAAGGAACAGGCCATCGACTGCGGCCACTTCCTCGCCGAGGAGCGTCCGGCCGAGACGGCGGCAGCGCTCAGCGCCTTCTTCTCGGCCTAGTCGAGCGGGTCGGTGTCGGGGGAGGTTGCCCCGTCCGTCGGCGTCTCCGGGTCGTCCTCTGGGGCGGTCGACCCGGGCCCCTCGCCCTCGGCCGGCTCGTCTTCCTCGTCGTCCGGCAGAGGCGGCCCCTCCTCGATGTACGCGTCCTGCGCCACGTAGCGCCACGTGTACGTCTCGTCGCGCTTGACCTCGTCCCCTCGGTAGACGCGGCGCGTGTAGCCGACGGTGAAGCCGCCGCCGCCCGCGCCCTGGAGCACCTCGCGGGCTCCGGGCTCCAGATCGGGATTGATCGTCACCCTCTCCTTGGGCTCCGTGAAGTCCCGGCGCTCCCCGGTGCTCGTCTCGACCCGGCGGCCGAGCGGTGCGGAGTACATGCTGATGGTCACCTGGCCGCTTCCCGCGCCGGCCGCGATCAGCACCGCCGCCGGCCAGTCGTTGCGCACCACGAGCTCCGGGCCTCCCCAGCTCACGGTCGCTTCTCGGCCCGCCGGGTAGCGCGAGATGTAGAACGAGTGGGGGGTGTGGGCCACGATCTCGAGCCCCGCGAAGAACGCGGCGTTGTAGAACGTCGTCGCGAGCTGGCTGACCCCTCCGCCGACGGCGTCCTCCAGTCGTCCGCCGGCGATCTGCGGTGCCGCCACGAAGCCCCTGTCCACGGTGCGCTGGCCCAGCGCCTGGTTCAGGGAGAACGTGGCGCCGGCCGGAATGATCATGCCGTCCAGCAGTTCTGCGGCGCGCTGGATGTTGCTGACGCGGGGAGGGCAGCACGCGTAGGGCGTCGAGAAGGTCGACACGCGGCGCGTGATCCGCAGTCGCCGCGCATCCTGGGTGGTGAAGTCCGGCACGGTGACCGTGAAGCGGGCCGGGACGGCCGCGGCGTTCGGCCGACGCACCATGGAGAGCGCGATCTGCTCCCCGTTGAGGCTTCGGCCGCGCCGGGAAGGGATGAGCTTGACGGAGTCGCCCGCGGGCCGAAGCTCCGCGTTCCGCGATTCTCGGATGCGCAGGGCGAAGGCGGGGGCGAGAGCCCGCTCGATCCTCTGCGGATTGAGCCTGACCAGCAGGCGCCGCCTCGTGGGTACGAACCGCATGGCCGCGCGCTTCGTCGCCACGTCGACGGACACGCCCCTCCCGTCCAGCTCGACGCGCGTCGGACCGCTCAGGACGGCTTCGGCCTGGCGCTTGGCCCGCTGCGCCTCCTCGGTGGTGACCGAGGGCCTGATCGGGCCGAGGGGAATGGATGCCGAGGGAGGGAGCGTCGCCAGGCGCTCGTCCACCACGCGCGGGTCCAGGCCGTGCCCGGCACGGTCCGGCTTCACGCGCAGCGTCCCGTCGACGAAGGCGAGCGACGCGTCGGCCGCCGGCGTGTTGACGCCCCTCACGGCCGCCCGCACGAGCCTGTCCACCCGGTTCTCGTCCAGCATGAAGCGAAGCTCCACGCGGCGCGTGCTCACGAGCCCCACGCCGGCGAGAACGCGCCCCCCGAAGCTTCGGGGGGCGAGCGCATCGTCCACCGCGGCGCGCGCCTGGACGCGCGCTCCGAGGCTGGCGCCTGTTGCCTCGAGACGGAGATCGGGGGCGTCCGGACTCGTGACGACGAGCTTCCGCCGGCGCAACTCGCGCGCACGAAACCGCACCGCCCGCTCGGCCTCATCGGCGGTGAGGCCACTGACGTCGACGTCGCCGATCACCACGCTGCCGGGCACCCGCTCTCCTCCGTTCTCCGCACGGAGGGTCCCCACGACGAGAAGCCCGACGAGGGAGAGGGCGACGAGGAGGCCCGCGACGAGGCCACGCTTCCGACTGCCCGGCCGTGGCGCGCGGGATTCCGGCACGACCGAGAATCATATGCCCGGCCCCCCCGCGCCGCCCCATCGGCATGTTCGGGCATCTCGCGCGCCGGCTGCCGCCGGTGATATTTCCCACGTTGTGAGTTCCCTCACGTCCCGGGAGGGAACTCATCGTCATGCTGTGATGCCGTGGGAGCGATGAACCCCGAGATCGAGACGCGGCTCACCGCCGTCCGGGAGCAGACGCACCGCCTGCTCGCTCCGCTGACGGACGACCAACTCGTGCGCCAGGTCGACCCGATCATGAGCCCGCCGGTCTGGGACATGGGGCACATCGCCGCCTACGAGGAGCTCTGGCTCCTCACGTGCCTCGCGGGTTGTGACCCGCTGCATCCGGATCGGGCCGACCTCTACGATGCCACCGAGACGCCCCGCCCCGAGCGCGGTGACGCGGACCTCCTCGGCCCCGAGGAGTGTCGACGCTACCTCGGCGACGTGCGGGAGAGGGCGATCGAGGTGCTCGGCGGCACGGATCTCTCGCCCGACGGCGACCCTCTCACCGCTGGGGGTTTCGTCTTCGAGATGGTCGCGCAGCACGAGGCCCAGCACACCGAGACCATCCTGCAGGGCCTCAAGATGCTGCCGGCCGGCGGGTACCTACCTCCGCGCCGAGAGGCGCCGGCCGTCCGCCGGCCCGCGGCCCGGCGCGCGCTCGAGTTTCCGGGCGGTCACGTCGCGCTCGGCGCGGGCGAGGGGGGGTTCGCCCACGACTGCGAGCGCCCCCGGCACCGCACGACGCTCGGTCCCTTCCGCCTGGCCGCGACGCCGGTGACGAACGGGGAGCACCTGGCCTTCCTGGAGGACGGCGGGTATCGGAGACCCGAGCTGTGGACCGGCGAGGGGTGGCGTTGGCGCGAGGAGAGCGGCGCCGGGGCCCCGCTCTACTGGGAGCCCGATGGCGAGGGCGGCTGGATCGAGCGCGACTTCGAGCGCGTCGACGCCCTCGACCCGCATCGCGTCCTCTGCCACGTTTCCGCGCACGAGGCGGATGCGCACGCGCGCTGGGCGGGCGCCCGCCTTCCCACGGAGGCCGAGTGGGAGCACGCGGCCTCGGTGGCAGCGCGCGACGGCGCCAACCTCGGTCAGCGCTCCTTCCGCGCGGGGGCCGCCGGGGAGGGCGACGACGAGTCGGTGGGAGGGTGCCGTCAGATGCTCGGTGACGTCTGGGAGTGGACGTCGAGCCCGTTCGATCCGTACCCGGGGTTCCGCGCCTTCCCGTATGCCGAGTACGCGGAGGTCTTCTTCGGAGGGCCCTACCGGGCGCTGCGGGGCGGATCGTGGGCCACCCAGAATCCCGTTGCCCGCACGACTTTCCGCAACTGGGATCTGCCGGAGCGCCGCCAGATCTTCGCGGGCATGAGGCTCGCGTGGAGCGCCTAACGCCGTGTGCCGCCACGCCGTGCACCTCGCGGACGGATTCTGCGAGCCGGGACTCGCGTCGCGGCGGCTCGACATCGAGCTGAGCCCGTGAGCCCGTCGGCCGTGCCCCTGCCGTACCGGCTCGACGTCCATCCGGGCATCGCGTCCGGTGACGATCTCGCCCACGATGCCTGGGCCGGGCTCACGGGGCCCTTCAAGGACCTGCCGCCGAAGCATTTCTACGATGAGCGCGGCTCGGATCTCTTTCTGCGCATCACCGAGCTGCCCGAGTACTACCAGAGCCGCAAGGAGATGCAGATCTTGCGGGCTCTCGCCGAGCCGCTGGTCGCGCGCCACGAACCCGTGGAGCTGGTCGAGCTCGGATCCGGGGCGTCGCGTAAGGCGGAGCCCCTCCTCGCGGCGATGACCGCGCGCCACGGTGGGGTGCGGTACGCGCCGTTCGACGTCTGTCCGGAGGTCCTCCTGGCCTCCGCGGGCCGGCTGGCGACGGCGTTCACGGGTCTCCGCGTGCACGCCGTCGCCGGCGACTTCGGCATGCACCTGGGTGGGCTTCCGGAGGCATCCCCCGAAGGCGTGCGCCTCGTGGCCTTCCTCGGCGGTACCATCGGAAACCTGCTGCCCAGCGAGCGGACGCCCTTCCTTCGGTCGGTCTGTCAGCTCATGCGCCCCCGCGACCTGCTGATGGTGGGCACCGATCTCGCGGGCGATCCGGATCGCATCCGGTCCGCGTACGACGACTCCGCGGGGGTGACGGCCGAGTTCAACCTCAACCTCCTGCGCGTGCTCAACCGCGAGCTCGGGGCCGACTTTGACCTGGACTCGTTCGAGCACGTCGCGCTCTACGATCCGGTCCCGCCCTGGGTCGAGATGCGTCTGCGCTCGGCGCGCGCGCAGGTCGTGAGCATCGAGAGGCTCGGCATGGAGGTGTGTTTCGATGCCGGAGAGGAGATGCGCACCGAGGTGTCCTGCAAGTTCACCCGCGAGTCCGTGGCCGCGATGTACGCCGACGCCGGCCTCCGGCTCGTCGAGTGGCACACCGATCGCGACGGCTGGTTCGGCGTGTCGCTCGCCGGCTTCGCGCCGGGCTAGGCCTATGCCTCGTCGCGCCCGTCGGGGGCGTGGATCAGGAGCGCGCGGTTGCGCACCTCGATCTCGCCCGCGTCGGCCAGGCGACCCATCGCGATCGTCACCGACTCCCGAACGGCGCCGACCATGTTGGCAAGCTCCTGGTGGGTGAGTCTGAGATCGAGCCGGATGCCCGCGGGGGTGACCGAGCCCCAGCGCTCCGCGAGCTGGCGGAGCTTGAGCAGCAGGCGTCGCTCCACGGTCGGCTCGAGGGCGATCGCGACGGCGAGCTCCCGGTCCGCGACGGCGTCCGATAGCAGCCGGACGAGTGCCGCGGCCAAGCCGGGCTCGGCGACCCACCGATCCAGGCGGGGCCGGTCGACGAGGACCACCACGCTGGGCTCGATCGTGTGGCATCGCACTCCCGGGGCCACCGCTGCCCAGCTGTCCATCGGCCGCACGAGAACGTCTCCGCGCTCGATCATCCCGATGGTGCGCTCGCGCCCGCCGTTGATCACGACGAGCGCGAGGCGCCCTTCGGTCACGAGGCAGCACGCGGCGGAGGTCGCCGCGACATCGAATGGCTCGCCCGGACCAAGCTTGATCTCGGGGGCGCCGCGAAGCAGCTCCTTCGCCGGCCGCGCGCCGACCGCGGCGAAGAGATCGAGGCCCTCCGCGCCTGAAGCGGGATCGCTCGGCATCACGCGGGCGATGCTACCTCCTCCAAGGGCCCCGACGCCCTCTACGCGCTCGCGACGAGAGCGATGGCCGCGGCGAGGTTCACGGTCGCGTGTGTCACCACGGCGGCGGGGTAGCCGCGCCATCGGTAGATCCACGCCAGGAGCAGCCCCGTCGCGAGGAGGCCCAGGCCGCGCGGCCAGCCGATGATGTAGAGGTCGAAATGGAACATGCTGAACGTCGCGGCCGAGATGAGCGCGGCCCAGACGAAGGGAAGCCGCAGGGAGAGCCCGCGGAACAGAAAGGCCCGAAACAGCAGCTCTTCACCGATCGGGGCAAGGACGACCACCGCCAGGACGGTGAGCGCCACCTGCCAGAACGTGTCTCCCACGCCCTGATCGAGGTCATCGACCGAGCGCTCGAACGGAGTGTCGACAAGCTGTCCCGCCGCCATGAGGGAGCCCGCCACGATCAGGGCGCCGATGCCGATGGCCACTCCGTTGCCGACTGCTCCGAGCGGGGTGTGGCGGACCCCGATGGCCTCATGGCGCTCGCGGGCGTCGCGCGGGAGCAGCCAGAGCAGCAGCAGTCCGCCGGCGACGATCGCGAGGCTGGCCAGGAAGGCCGCGACGGCCTCCGCGGCGGCGTCGCCGCTCCCGACCGCCGCCATCACGACCGCGACGGCGACCGCGACCGTCAGTGCCCCGACGACCACGACCAGGGGCCCGAAGATCGTCCACCAGACGCGTGGACGCACCGATTCGGGTACCGCGATCGGCGTGGCCGGCTTCAGCATTGACCGAGAAGTGTAGGTCGGCCGCGGGCCGCCCCCACTATGATCGGGCGCGTGATCGTGCCGGCAGAGACTTCGCCGCCACTCTTCGCCGGGCCTCCCGGCGCTCTCCCCACGCCCATCCTCAACGCGCTCCGTTGAGCCGGGCGCGCAGCGGGACGCCCGACCCCCTTGGGCAGGACGTCGACCTCGACCTGTTCGAGGGGCCGCTGGATCTTCTGCTCACCCTGGTGCTCCGCGAGGAGATCGACCTGCTCGAGCTGCCCGTGGCGGCTCTGGTGCGCTCGGTGCTCGGCGAGAGGGAGGAGGCGCGGTGGGACCTGGAGACGATTTCGGAGCTCATCGTGCTGTTGTCGGCGCTCGCCGAGCTGAAGGCCCGCATCATGCTGGGAGAGCCGGCCGACGAGGAGCCTGACCCGGACGCGATCGAGGCGCGGGAGCGGCTCGCGGCCCGGCTCATTGCCTACGCGCCGTTCGCGCGCGCCGCCGCGTGGCTCGGGGCACGCGACTCGGCCTGCCGCGGGCCGCGATACCGGAGGGTTCCGGTCGACGGCATGCCGCCCCCCGTCGAGCCGGGGGACCCCGAGGCCCTTCGGGCCGCGATGGAGGCGCTGCTCGCCTTCGAACAGCCGTCTGTGGCCCATCTGGATCGCCAAAGGGCCAGCGTGCCCGAGGCGATCGAGCGCTTGCGGGACGCTCTCGCACGCGGGAGCGAGGTCAGCTTCGAGCGCCACATCGGCGGGCGTGGTCCGATCGAGGAGGCCGTCGCCCTCCTCGCGGCCCTCGAGCTTTCGCGCGTGGGCGAGGCACGGCTCGATCAGCCGCGCCCGCTCGGCGACATCCTCATCCGGGGTGGCCTTCGGTGACCGCGCTCGCTCGGGCCGTGGAGGCGCTGCTCTTCCTCAGCCCGGAGCCGCTGTCGGTCGGGGTCTTGGCCGAGCTCACCGGGGCCGGCGAGCTCGATCTCGACGCAGCGATCGCAGAGGTCGCGGCTCGCCATGGCGAGGGCACCGGCATCGAGGTCGCCGAGGTCGCCGGGGGGTGGGCGCTTCGGACCCGCGCCCAGTTGGCCGAGGTCCTGGACCGGCTGCGCGACCGGCCGCCCGAGGACACGCTGTCGCCCGCGGCCCTCGAGACGCTGGCCGTGGTCGGCTATCTCGAGCCGGTGACCCGGCCCGAGATCAGCCGCCTGCGGGGCGTGGCCGCCGATCACATGGTTTCCGCGCTCGTGGAGCGCGGACTCTTGGAGGAGGCGGGCCGCGACGGCGCCGCCGGGGCGGTGCTCTACCGCACGACCACCGCGATGCAGCAGCGCTTCGAGCTCAAGGGGACCGAGGACCTTCCGCCCGTCGAGAGCTTCCAGCTGACCGGAGAGGAGGCCGGCGCGCTGAAGCGCCGACTTCTCGGCGGTGGGCATCTGGGCGATGGCCCGCAGGGCGATGGCTGAGCAGATCCGCGTTCAGCGTGCTCTCGCGCAGGCCGGTGTCGGCAGTCGACGTGCGGTCGAACGGCTGGTGATCGAGGGGCGGGTCGTCGTCAACGGGTCGCCGGCGGTCGTGGGCCAGAAAGTCACTCCCACCGACCGGATCGAGGTCGACGGCCGGACCGTGCGAACCGAGCCGCTACGCGCGCTGCTCGTCAACAAGCCCGCCGGGGTCGTGACGACCGTGCAGGATCCACAGGGGCGCCAGACGGTGCTCGACCTTCTTCCCGCCGACGTGCGCATCTATCCGGTGGGCCGACTGGATCTGGACACGACGGGGGCGCTCATCGTGACGAATGACGGCGACCTCGCGCACCGGCTCATGCATCCGTCGCACAACGTGCCCAAGGTCTACGAAGGGCTGTTTTCGGGGCAGGTGTCGGCCGAGTCGCTCGGGCGGCTCCGCGAGGGCGTCGAGCTCGACGACGGACCCACCGCGCCGACCAGGGTCGAGCGCATGCGGCGCCGCGCGCCGGGCGGCACGTGGCTGAGGCTCGTTCTGACGGAAGGCCGCAACCGCCAGATCCGCCGCATGGGGGCCGCGGTGGGGCATCCGGTGAAGAGCCTGCACCGCCAGTCCTACGGCGGAGTCGGCCTGTCGGGGCTGCGGGTCGGCCAGCACCGCCCGCTGCGGGCGGAGGAGTGGAGCCGGCTCCGCCGCCGCGTCGGGCTCCGGGACACGCCGTGAGCGGCAGGGTTGTCGCGATACGCGGAGCGATCACGATTCCCGAGGACACCAGCGACGCCATCCGCCATGGGACGGCCGAGCTTCTGGCCGAGGTGCTCGAGCGGAACGGCCTGGGCGCCGACGACCTGATCTCGATCGTCTTCACCGCGACCGACGATCTTCGCGCGGACTTCCCGGCCGTCGCGGCGCGCGAGATGGGCCTGGGCGCCGTACCCCTTCTCTGCACACGCGAGATTCCGGTCGTCGGCGCCCTGGGGATGTGCGTCAGGGTGATGATCCACTGCACCGTGCCCCATCGCGCCGACGTGCGGCACGTCTACCTCCGCGACGCGCGCCAGCTTCGCACCGACCTCCCCGAATAGCGTGCTCGCGGCCGTCGTATCCGCTGCGGGCGAGGTGCCAGGGCCGCGCGACGCCCCCGAGCCGCTGCCCGGTCCGGGCCAGGCGATGGTCGAGGTCGACCTCGCGGGCGTCAACCCGGTCGACCTCGCGATCGCGTCGGGCCGCTTCTACGCCGCAACTCCGGCGCCCCCCTTCACGGCGGGCGCCGAGGCGGTGGGACGGATCATCGAGGCGTCGTCGTTCGCTCGGGGGACGCGGGTCTGGGCTCTGACGCTGACGGGGGCCCTCGCCGAGCGCGTGGCGGTGGACGAATCCGCGCTCGTGCGCGTGCCCGACGGCGTGAGCGATCGGCAGGCCGTTCTCGCCGGGATCGCTGGGCTTGCGGGCTGGATGGCGACGCGCGAGCGCGGCGACCTCGCCCCCGGAGAGACGGTCGCCGTTCTGGGAGCGAGCGGGGTCGCGGGCCAGGTGGCGATCCAGGCCGCGCGCGCGCGCGGCGCGGGGCTCGTCGTCGGTGTCGCGCGGAGCGAGGCGGGGCGCGCTCGAGCCCTTCGGGCGGGCGCGGATCGCGCCCTGTCCCTCGACGCGGACGACCTCGCGCGCGACCTGCGCGATGCGGCGGATGGCGGCGTCGACCTCGTCGTGGACGGACTGTGGGGTGCGGCCGCCGCCGCGGCCATCCTGGCGCTGGCCCCCGGAGGGCGCCTCGTTCAGGTCGGAAACAGTATGGACCCCCAAGCGATGCTGTCGGGCGGGCCGTTCCGCGGTGGACGACTGGACCTGCGGGGCTTCTCGGTCTTCAGTGAGGCGCGCCGTGCGCGCGCCGCGTCCTACGGCGAGCTGGCCCGCGCGATCGCCGCCGCGGTGGTGGTGGTGCCCGTCGAGGAGCATCCTCTCGGCGCGGTCTCCGACATCTGGACGCGGCAGGCCGCCGGGGCGGGCGGCGTCAAGCTGGCGGTGCGCCCCGGGGGATGATGTCGAGGCCCAAATCGAGCGCCGGGGCCGAGTGGGTCAGCGCCCCGACCGAGATCGCATCCACGCCCGTCAGCGCGGCCTGGCGGGCTCGATCAAGGCTCATGCCGCCGGAGGCTTCGAGGCACACCCGGCCCGCGGCCAGCGCGACCGCCCGGCGCAGCGTCCCGGCGTCCATGTTGTCCAGCAGGACCCAGTCGGCGTTCGCGGCGATCGCACGCTCCAGTCCGGCCAGATCATCCGCCTCCACCTCGACCGGGGCGTCCGGCAGCAGGGCGCGGGCGTTGGCCACGGCATCGAGGAGCGGAACCCCTCCCAGGGCCAGGTGGTTGTCCTTGATCAGCGCGCGGTCATCGAGCCCGTGGCGGTGGTTCGTGCCGCCGCCGGCGCGGACCGCTTCCTTCTCGAGGCCCCGCAGCCCGGGGGTCGTCTTCCGCGTGTCGAGCACCGGAACGGGCGAACAGACCCGGACGAATGCCGCGGTCATCGTGGCGATGCCGGAGAGCCGGCACATCAGGTTGAGGAGCGTGCGCTCGCAGGCCAGTACGCGTCGTGCGTCGCCCTCGATCCGCAGCACGGTGTCGCCCGGAGCGAGGTGGCTGCCGTCCGGCTTCGTTGCCGTCGCGCGGATGCCCATCTGGCGCGCGACCTCGGCGGCCGCCCGTTGCCCCGCGAGCACGCCGGCCTCTCGGGCGACGACCTCCGCGCTGGCGCGGGTGCCCTCGGGGATCGCCGCCTGGGAGGTCAGGTCACCGCGCTCGCCGAGATCCTCGGCGAGCGCTCTGGAGACGACCGTCTCTAGGTCAGCGTGAGCATCCGGTCGAGCGCGACGCGCGCCCAGCGGGCCATCTCCTCGCCGACCGAGACCACGTTGACGACCTCGTCGCTCGCGAGCGACTCGAGGCACCACGTCAGCTTGGGCAGCGTGATCCTGTTCATCGTCACGCACGGGCAGATGTCGTCCTTGAGACAGGCGATCGTCTTGTCGGGGTGCTCTTGCCGGAGGCGGTTGACCAGGTTCCAGTCCGTGCCGATGGCGATCGTCGAGCCGCTCGGAAGCTCCTCGCACCGGCGGATGATGTATTCGGTGCTGCCGTCCTCGTCCGCCGCCTCCACGACCGGCCGCGGACACTCCGGATGGACGATGACGATCGTTCTCTCGTCACGACCGCGCGCCGCCTCGATCTGCCCGACCGTGAAGGCGGTGTGGACATTGCAAAAGCCCTTCCACAGGATGATCTCGGACGCCGCCAGTCGGTCGGGCTCGTTCCCGCCGAGGTCCGCGAGCAATGGGTTCCACACCGCCGGTGCGGCCGGGTCCAGGCCGAGCCGCGCCGCGGTGTTGCGCCCCAGGTGCTCGTCGGGGAAGAAGAACACCATGTCGCCCCGCTCGCGGGCCCACGCGAAAGCTCGCTCGGCGTTGCCGGAGGTGCAGACCGCCCCGCCGTGCTCGCCGACGAAGGCCTTCAGGTCGGCACCCGAGTTCATGTAGGTGAGGGGCACGATGCGGCGCCCGGGCAGGGCGCCGGCCAGTTGGGTCCAGGCATCGCGCACGGTGAAGATGTCGGCCGTCTCGGCGAGGTGGCAGCCGGCGCCCAGGTCGGGCAGCACGACCTGCTGCTGCGGCGCCGAGAGTACGTCGGTCGCCTCGGCCATGAAGTAGACGCCGAGAAACACCAGGAAGTCCGCGTCGCCGGCTTCCGCTCCGCGCTGGGCGAGCTTGAACGAGTCGCCCGTGATGTCGGCGAACTCGATCACCTCGTCCTTCTGGTAGTGGTGGCCGAGCACAAGCGCCCGCGTCCCGAGGGCACGCCGGGCCTCCCAGGCTCGCTCCCGCAACTCGCGCGGATCCGCTTCGTGTACGGGAAGGGCGCACGTCGCGCCGAGGGTTGACACGCTGCTCATGCGGCGACCATCCTGGTGTCTCGGTGGACGGTGGGGAGATGGTGGGGCTGCCCGGCGACCCAGGCGACCCGGAACGCTTTCTGGCGGGAGGGCTCCGGTCGGTCGCGTCGCCAATGGGCCCCTCTGCTCTCCTCGCGGTAGAGGGCGGCTCCGGCGATCGCCAGGACGACGCCTCGCGCCAGCCCCGGAGCGAGGTCGAGGAGTGCGCTCCGGGCGCGGCGCAGGCCCTCGCCGTCCCGCTCCACCCCCACGTGGCGCGCAGCGATCTCGCGGATCCTCGCGAGCTCCGCGGGACGGGTCGCGCTGTGCTGAGGATCCACCGCGTTCTGACCCCTGGGAACGGCGGGTTCCGGCCACCCTCCGTCGGTGCGCCGAAGGTGATCGGCGGCGCGCTCCGCCATGACCGCCGCTTCTAGCAGGCTGTTCGACGCGAGGCGGTTCGCCCCGTGCACGCCGCTGGCCGCGCACTCGCCGATCGCGTAGAGGTCGCGGACGGTGCTCCGTCCGGTGAGATCGGTGAGCACACCCCCAACCGAATAGTGGGCGGCGGGGGTGACCGGGATCGGGTCGGTGGCGAGGTCGAGTCCGTGTTCCGCGCACGCCGCGTGAACGCTGGGAAAACGCCGGCGAACGTGCTCTGGATCGAGGCCGGACAGGTCCAGCGTCGGATCGCGGCCGTCGAAGGCGGCGACGCGGACGATGGCCCGTGCCACGACGTCGCGCGGCGCCAACTCGGCCAGGGGGTGCAGGTCGACCATGAACCGCCGGCCGCGCGCGTCCCGCAGGACGGCTCCCTCTCCCCGCACCGCCTCCGACACCAGCGGTAGGCCTCCGTCGCCGACCGCGAGCGCCGTGGGGTGGAACTGCACGAACTCGAGGTCGGCCAGCGCCGCTCCCACGGACGCCGCCAGGGCGATGCCGTCGCCGAGGGCCGTGGCGGGGTTCGTGGTGCGAAGGAACACGGCTCCGAGGCCGCCCGTGGCCAGCACGACGGCGCGTGCCTGCCGGTGGGCGAGGGTGCCGTTCTCGTCCTCGGACCACACGCCTCGGGCGCGGCCGTCGGCGGCGTCGATCGCGACGACCGTCTCCTTGATGAGCGTGGCGCGCGCGTGGCTCGCGAGGCGCCGGCCGAGCGCCCTGGCGATGCCCGCCCCCGTGGAGTCTCCTCCGACGTGCGCGATGCGGCGGGCCGAATGGGCCGCTTCCTGGCCGAGCGCGATGCGTCCGTCCTCGCGGTCGAACCGCACTCCGAGGCGCTCGAGCGTGCGGATCTGGCGCGGCCCGGCCTCGACGAGCGCGCGAGCGCGCGACTTGACGACGAGCCCGCCGCTCGCCGCCACGGTGTCGGCGAGGTGCTGCTCGGGGCTGTCGGTGTCGCCGATGGCGGCGGCGATGCCGCCCTGTGCCCACGGCGTGCTGCCCGCTGCGTTCGGACGCGCGAAGGCCAGGACATCGGCGTGGGCGGCCGCGTGGAGCGCGAACAGGGCTCCGGCGATGCCGCTTCCTACGACTATGATTGGTGCTTCAGCGCTCACCGTGGACGTTCCTCGCGGCATTTATGTCGCAGCGACATAAAAAACCCGACTAATTAGCGTCAGGTTGACATTAGCGCAGGACGCGGCCGTTATGTCCGGGTCATGTGACCCGAGCGTGGTGGCGCGGGCCGTGCGTCCTCTGTCGCTTCGGTTGGAGGAGGCGATCTCCTCCGTGGCCTCGCCCGGCCGGCGCGGCGCTCGGCGACAGCGGGAAGGGCGCCGACCGGCAGCCGCCGCCCTTCGGCATGCCTGCTACTGGAGCGACTCCACGTAGGCCACGACGTCGTCCAAGTCTTGTCCGGTCGCCAAGCCCGCCGGCATGCCCGCGCTGCCGTCGACGGTCTGGTCGCGCACGGCGTCGGCCGTCAGGTCCATGCCCGCGAGCTGCGGCCCGATGCCACC
>JAUVQP010000081.1 GCA_030598075.1 Miltoncostaeaceae bacterium
AAACCATCGCGGATGCGGTGTCCTCGGTCATCGCCATGGGCTCAACCATGGTGATGACGCTGCGTCCTTGCCCCGCGGGGTTTTCGCGGCCAGAACACGCCATGGTTCCCTGACACGGCACTAGCATCCCGAGCCAGAAGTTCGTCGAGCGGTTCTGAGCCGGGGCGCTCGCGCCGAGTCTCCCCGGCCGGGGCGGTCGCCGGGCAGGTCGGGGACGGAGGGCCGGCTGGTAGCGTTGGAGGCGGATGTCGGAGCCCGTTCTCCACACGTCGCTGCACGGCCGCCACGCGGCGCACGGGGCTCGATTCGGCGCCTTCGCCGGGTGGGAGATGCCGCTGCTCTACACGTCACCGACGGCCGAGCACCGCGCCGTCCGGAGCGCATCGGGCGTCTTCGACGTGTCGCACATGGGGCAGCTCGAGCTCGCGGGCGAGGGCGCCCGCGCCTACCTGCAGTCCATGTTGAGCAACGACATCGCCGCGCTCGGCCCGGGGCAGGGTCAGTACACGCTCATGCTCGAGGACGACGGCGGCGTCATCGACGACCTGATCGCGTATGCGCTGGCGGACCGGTACATGTTGGTCGTGAACGCGTCGAACGTCGCGCCGTGCCGGGAGCGACTCGCGAGCCGCCTGCCCGACGGCGTCGAGCTCGGCGACCGGTCCCTCGAGATCGCCATGCTCGCCCTGCAGGGCCCCCGCTTCCTCGATGTGCTCGAGCCCCTGGCGCCCAGCGGCTCGTCGCTCGACCTGGAGTACTTCGAGATAGCGGAGGACGTCGTAGCGGGAGTCCCGTGTCTCGTGGCGCGCACCGGCTACACCGGGGAGCCGGGGGTCGAGCTGCTCTGCCCCTGGGACCAGGCCCCCGCGCTCTGGGACGCCCTCGTGGACGGCGACTCCAGGGCGACGCCCGCCGGGCTCGTCGCACGAGACACGCTTCGACTCGAGATGGGCTATCCGCTTTACGGGCAGGAGCTCTCGCGCGAGCGCACCCCCATCGAGGCGGGGCTCGGTTGGGCCTGCGACCTCGACGGCGGCGGGTTCGCGGGCGCGGGGCGACTTCGGCGCCAGAAGGAGGAGGGCACCGCGGAGCGCCTGTGTCTCTTCGCCCTCACCGAGGGCGGCATCCCCCGGCCCGGCCACGCCGTGCTGAGCGACGGCGAGCCGGTGGGCGAGGTCACGAGCGGAACGCTGTCTCCCACCCTTGGGACGGGCATCGGCATGGCCTATCTGCCAGCCGAGCTCGCCGGTCCCGACCACGAGATCACCATCGACGTCCGCGGCAAGCAGAAGTCCGCGCGTACCGCGCGGCGCCCGCTCGTCGACTCATCTCCCACGAAAGGCTGACCTCGGATGCCTGATGCCTCCTATCCCGAGAACCTCCGATATCACCACGAGCACGATTGGGTGCGCGTCGAGGGGGACGAGGCCGTCTTCGGCATCACCTGGTACGCGCAGGACGCGCTCGGCGAGGTCGTGTACTTCGACCCGCCCGAGGTGGGCTCCAGCATCACCAAGGACACCGCCTACGGGGAGCTCGAGTCGGTCAAGGCCGTGTCCGACATCCACGCTCCGACGAGCGGCACGGTGGTCACGGTGAACCAGCAGGTCGTCGACCAGCCCGAGGTCGTCAACGAGGACCCCTATGGCGCCGGATGGCTGATTCGGGTGAGCCTCGGCGACCCGAGCGAGCTCGACGGCCTCCTGGACGCGGCGGCGTACCGGGCGTATCTCGCCGGCATCTCCTCGTGACCCGCCGACCGACCATCGGCGGCCTCGGGCCGGCGGGCGGGCGATGAGCGCGTACACCTCTCTCACCGACGCTGATCGCTCGGCCATGCTGGCGGCCATCGGCGTCGACAGCATCGACGACCTCTTCGAGGTCGTGCCGGAGGCGCTGCGCCTCGATCGCGCCCTCAACCTTCCGGGCGGGCTCTCGGAGCAGGACGTCGAGGCACACCTGCGCGCCATGGCTTCCCGCAACACCAGCGCCGACGACGAGATCTGCTTCCTCGGCGCCGGGATGTACGACCACTACGTGCCGGCGCTGATCGACTCCATTCTGGCCCGATCCGAGTTTCTGACGCCGTACACGCCGTACCAGCCCGAGGTCAGCCAGGGCGGGCTGCAGCTCATGTTCGAGTACCAGACGGCCATCAGCGAGCTCACCGGCCTGCCGGTGTCCAACGCGTCGCTGTACGAGGGGCCGTCGGCTCTCGCCTCGGCGGGCTACCTGGCCAAGCTCGCCAACGGGCGGTCACGGCTGGTCATCTCGCGCGCCGTCCACCCGCACGCTCGCGAGACGTTGGTCACCGTCGCGCGGGGGTACGGGATGGAGGTCACGGAGGTGCCTCTCCGGGAGGGGCTCACCGACCTCGATGTCCTCGCCGAGGCGGTGGACGTCGACACGGCGGCGGTCTTCGTACAGCAGCCCAACTTCCTGGGCGCGATCGAGGACATCGCCGCGGCGGCCGAGCTCGCGAGGGCAGAGGGGGCGCTCTCCGTCTGCGCCTGTGACCCCATGACCCTCGGCGTGTTGCGCCCGCCGGGCGCGGCCGGGTTCGACATCGCGACGGGCGAGGGGCAGGCGTTGGGAAATCGACTCGACTTCGGCGGGCCCTCCTTCGGGTTCTTCGCGGCGACCGAGGAGCACCTGCGCCGCATGCCGGGCCGCATCGCGGGCGAGACGACCGACGCGGACGGACGGCGCGGCTGGGTGCTCACCCTCCAAACGCGCGAGCAGCACATCCGCCGGGAAAGGGCCACCCACAACATCTGCACCGCACAGGTGCTGAACGCGCTGGCGGGCGTCATCTACCTCTCGTGGCTCGGCCGCCGGGGAATCGTCGAGGTGGGCGAGCTGATGGCGCGGCGCAGCGACTACGCCCGGCGGGCCCTGTCCGAGCTTGACGGGGTGTCCACCCTCCACGATCAGCCGGTCGTGCGCGAGTTCGCCGTCCGCCTCGACGCGCCGGTCGGCGCGGTCATCGAGCATTGCGCCGAGCGGGGTGTCAACGTCGGATACCCACTCGGCACCGACTATCCGGAGTACGGCGACGGGCTGCTGGTGGCCATCACCGAGCGCCGGTCGCGGGCCGACATCGATCGGCTGGTCGAGGTCGTGGGCCACGCGGTCTCGGAGCTCTCACGACCCGCCCAAGCCGGAGTCGCCCGATGACGCTGCCGGCCGACACGCCCCAGCAGCGCGAGCGCGCGACCACGATCTTCGAGAAGTCCGTGCCGGGCCGCCGGGCCTTCGTCCCGCCTGGGCTGGACGTCCCCGAGATCCCGATGAGCGACCTGATCCCGGACCGTGCGAGGCGCGCCTCGCCCCCGGGGCTGCCCGAGATCGCGGAGCCCGAGATCGTCCGTCACTACAACCGCATGAGCAGGCGGAACTTCGATCTGGATGCGGGCTTCTATCCGCTCGGCTCGTGCACGATGAAGCACAACCCGAAGCTGCACGAGCGGCTCGCTGGCCTGCCGGGCAACGCGCGCCTGCACCCGGCGCAGCGCCCCGCCGCCGCCCAGGGCGCCCTGAAGCTCATGTGGCACCTGCAGGAGGCCCTCGGGGAGATCGTCGGGTTGCGGGCTGTGTCGTTGCAGCCGAGCGCCGGGAGCCACGGCGAGCTGGCGGGCGTTCTCCTGGCCCGCGCCTACCACGAGGACCGCGGCGACGCGCGTCGTACCCGTGTGCTCACGCCGGACACCGCGCACGGCACCAACCCCGCCACGGTCTCGATGGCGGGCTACGAGGTCGTCAAGGTGGGGACCTCGGGCGACGGTGGCGTCGACATCGAGGATCTGCGGTCCAAGGCCGACGACACGATCGCCTGCCTGATGCTGACCAACCCCAACACCCTGGGGCTGTTCGACCGCAACATCGAGGAGATCACCCGCATCGCGCGCGACTGTGGCGCCGTCGCCTACTACGACGGGGCCAACCTCAACGCGATCATGGGCATCTCTCGCCCCGGCGACATGGGTTTCGACGTGGTGCACTTCAACCTGCACAAGTCGTTTACGCAGCCGCATGGAGGAGGCGGTCCGGGGGCGGGCCCGATCGCCGTCTCGGAGCGGGTGGCGCCCTATCTGCCGGTTCCCACCGTGGTGCGTCGCGAGGGAGGGGATCCGCAGTTCGACCTCGACTTCGACCGGCCCAAGAGCATCGGTCGGCTGCGCGGCTTCCACGGCAACTACGGCGTCTTCGTTCGGTCCTACGCGTACATCTGCTCCCTCGGGGCCGAGGGGCTCCGTGAGGCCTCCGAGATCGCGGTGCTCAACGCGAACTACCTGCTGGCCCGTCTCAAGGAGGTCGCCGGGGACGCTCTTCCCGTGGCCTTCGACCGGATCTGCGGCCACGAGTTCGTCCTCTCCGGGGCGCCCATGAAGCGCGACCTCGGCATCAGAACCCTGGATCTCGCCAAGCGGCTGCTGGACCACGGCTATCATCCGCCCACGGTGTACTTCCCGTTGCTGGTCGAGGAGGCGCTGCTCATCGAGCCCACCGAGACCGAGACCCGCGAGACGCTCGACGCCTTCGCGGAGGCCGTCGGCGCGATCTTGGCGGAGGCCGCCGAGGATCCGGCGATCGCGCTCCACGCGCCCTACACGACGCCGGTCCGGCGCTTGGACGAGGCCACGGCGGCGCGAAGGCCCGTCGTCCGGCAGCCACCGACCTAGTGCCCCCGGCGGGGCACTAGGCGAGCGTGCCGGACGCCCGCGTCTGCGTGCTGGGGGGCGGTCCCGCCGGGGACGTCGCTGCACTGCGCGCCGCGCAGCTTGGCGCCGAGGTCGTGCTCGTCGAGCGCGACCTCCTGGGAGGCACGTGCGTCAACCGGGGGTGCATCCCCACGAAGGCCCTTCTCGCGGGATCGGACCTCGTCGGCCGCCTCGCCGATGCGGCGGCTTGGGGCATCGTGGTGGGCGAGGTCGGCGTGGACTGGCCCACCATGCGCGACCGCGCGATGGGCATCGCCGAGCGCATGCGCCACGGGGTGGAGGGTGCCTGTCGATCCCGGGGGGTCACGGTCGTGCGCGGCGACGGATGGCTAAGCGCCCCGGACACGGTCTCGGTGGACACGGATGACGGCACCCTCGAGATCAACGCACCGACCGTCGTGATCGCCACGGGGACGGAGCCCGCACGCCTGCCGCTCTTCGACTTCGACCACCCCGCCGTGCTCACGTCCACGACGGCTCTGAGAATGGAGCGCCTGCCGGCGAGCATGGTCATTGTCGGCGGCGGCATGATCGGATGCGAGTTCGTGTCGATGCTGGCTTCTTTGGGCTGCCGCGTCACCCTCGTCGAGACCCTGCCGCGGATCCTCGCGGCCGAAGAGCCGAGGGTCAGCCAGACCATGACTCAGGCCTTCCGCCACCTCGATGTCGAGGTCCTGGTCGACACGCGGGTGGACGCGGTCGTCGAGTATCGGGGCGACGGGGTGACCCTTCGACTCTCCGACGGGTCTGAGCGCGCCGCGGACGCCGTGCTCGTGGCCGTCGGGCGGGCGCCGAACACCGTCGACATCGGGCTCTCGGAGATGGGCATCCAGACCGAGCGCGGCCTGGTGCTGGTCGACGAGCGCCTGCGAACGGGCGTGGACGACGTCTACGCGGTCGGCGACGCCATTCCCACCGAGCAACTGGCGCACCTCGGCCAGGCCGAGGGGGCGTCTGCCGTCGAGGACGCCCTCGGCTGTCCGCACGTCTTCGACCGCGAGCTTGTGCCGAGATGCATCTACACCCACCCCGAGATCGCCCGGGTCGGCCTTACGGAGGACGAAGCGGCGGCCGCCGACTGGGACGTTCGCGTGGGGACCGGCCGACTCGGGGCGAACGGCAGGGCTCTGGCGCTCGGCGAGACGCTTGGCTTCGCACGTCTCGTGTCCGACCGCGCGACCGACCGGCTCCTCGGCGCGACCGTCATGGGGCCCTACGCGACGGAGCTCATCCACGAGTTGGGGCTGGCCCTGCTCTACGGGATCTCGGTACGGGATCTGGGACGGATGATCCACGCGCATCCCACGGTCGCGGAGTCGGTGATGGACGCGGCGCACAACCTGCACGGAACCGAGCTCTACGCCGGCTGATACGACGGCGCCTTCGTCCAATCCGTTCCCGGCTCGACCCGGGTACCCTGGGCGTCGGATCACGCTGGCATGTCCTAGTCCGAGCGAGGAGGGGCGATGAGCGAGGGGCGGCACGTGGCGATCGTCGGCGCCGGGCCCACGGGGTTGGACGCGGCGCTCGCCTGCGCCGAGCGGGGGCTGCCGTTCACGCTCTACGAGTCGTCCGGCTCTCCGGCGGGCAATGTCCGCGACTGGGGGCACGTGTCGTTGTTCACGCCGTGGCGGATGAACGTGTCTTCCCGCATGCGCCGCCACCTCGCGGCGGCCGGGATCGAGCCGCCCGAGGGTGAGCGATGCCCCACCGGGCACGAGCTCGCCGACCGGCTGCTCGACCCGGTGGCCGGCCTTCCCGCCGTGTCCCCGTCGCTCCGCCTCGGCACCCGCGTCATCGCGATCGGGCGCGAGGGGATGACGAAGGACGAGGGCGTCGGGTCGCCCGAGCGCGCGCGCCGCCCGTTCCGGCTTCTTCTCAGCGGCCCGGAGGGCGAGCGCATCGAGCCCGCCCGCGCCGTCCTCGACTGCACGGGCGTCTGGGGCAACCCCAACAGCCTGGGCGACGGCGGCATCCCCGCCCCCGGGGAGGAGGCGCTCGGGGAGCGCATCGTCCGCGCGCTCCCGGACGTCTCCGCTCGGCCGGAGCGTTGGGCCGGGCGCACGGTCCTGCTTGCCGGCGCCGGTCACTCCGCCCAAACGGTCGCTCGGGATTTCGCCCTCCTCGCGCGCGACGCGCCCGGGACCCGCGTCCTCTGGGCCGTTCGCAGCGCTCAGCCCGACTGGGGCGGCGTCCCCGGGGATCCGTTGCCCGCGCGCGCCGCTTTGGTCGACGAGGCCGGCGCCCTCCTGGGCGGTGCCTCGCCCTCCGTCTTGGTCCGCGCGGGAAGCGCCGTCGACGCTCTTCGGCCCGTCGACGGGCGGATTGCCGTTCGGCTGAGCAACGGCGACGCGGACGAGGTCGTGGTGGACGAGATCCTTTCGCTGACCGGTGCGGTGGGCGACCATCTCCTCTACCGTCAGCTGCAGGTGCACGAGTGCTACGCGACCTGCGG
>JAUVQP010000032.1 GCA_030598075.1 Miltoncostaeaceae bacterium
GACGATCGCCTGCGAGGTCGATGACTTCCGCGCGGAGGACTACCTCGAGCGCAAGACCGCCCGCCGAATGGACCGGTTCAGCCAGTTCTCCGTGGCGGCGGCCCGCCTGGCGGTCGCCGATGCGGGGTTGTCGATCAACGGCGGCGAGGGCATCGGTGCGGTCGTCGGCACGGGCACCGGCGGCAGCGAGGTTCGCGACGCACAGCACAACGTGTACCTGGAACGCGGCGCGGATCGCGTCTCGCCGTTCGCGATCCCACAGTCGGTCCCCAACATGGGATCGGCGATGGCGTCGATGGAGCTGGGGCTGCGGGGACCGGTGCTGACGACAGCCACGGCATGCGCGGCGGGGACCGACGCGATCGGAACGGCGGCCGCCATGATTCGCCGCGGCAGTGCCGACGTCATCCTCGCGGGCGGCGCGGAGGCGATGATCACCCCGTTCTGGGTCGCCGGGTTCGATGCGATGAGGGTGCTGTCACGGCGCAACGACGAGCCTCGCCGAGCAGCGCGGCCGTTCGACACTTCGCGCGATGGCTTTCTCGTGGGCGAGGGGGCGGCGATCTTGGTTCTGGAGCGCCTCGACGGAGCGCGGGCGCGCGGCGCGCGGGCGATCTGCGAGCTGCTGGGCTACGGCGCCAGCGCGGACGCCCACCACTTCGCCGACCCCGACCCGTCGGGCGTGCCGCAGGCGCGAGCCGTGGCCGCGGCCCTCGCCGACGCCGGGGTTCGCCCGGAGGAGGTCGGCTACGTCAACGCGCACGGGGGGGCCAGCCCCATTGGCGACCGGGCCGAGATCCGCGCGCTCCAGCACGCCCTCGGCGACGCCGCCGCTTGCACGCCCATCAGCTCGACGAAGGCGATCCACGGCCATTGCCTCGGAGCGGCGGGAGCCATCGAGGCCGCGATCACCACGCTGGCCATCGGGCACGGCTTCATCCCCCCGACGGCGAACCTGGACGAGGTCGGCGATGGATGCCAGGGCATGGACCACGTGGCCATCTCGGGGCGGCCCGCCGAACTCTCCGTGGCTCTCTCGACGTCGTTCGGGCTCGGCGGACACAACGCGGCTCTGGTGTTCGGCCACGTCGATCGCGAGCGGTCTCCGGCGTGAAGCGCCTCTCGGCAATGTCTCCGCGAGCGGAGAAGACGACCCGCCTCGTCTCGGCGTGCGCGATCGCGGCGGGCCTGGGAATTCCGGCCGTCATTCTGGACAGCGAGACCCTGGGCTACGCCGCGGTGGCAATCGTCGGGGCGGCGATTGTCGCCGGCCCCCTCGTCGAGAGGCTGCGCCGCGACCACCGCGCCGCGTAGCCAACTGCGCACGCGAGCGTCCGCGGAGCGGAAGCGCGGCTATTGTTGATCGGATGATCGACGACGTACGCGAGCGCATCGAGGAGCAACTTCGAGCGCGCATTCTCATCCTCGACGGCGCGGGCGGCACGTCGATCCAGAGCTACCGGCTCGAAGAGGACGACTTCCGCGGCGAGCGCTTCCGAGATCACGCCAGCCCACTGAAGGGCAACAACGACCTTCTCTGCCTGACTCGCCCGGACGTGGTGAGCGAGATCCATCACGGCTTTCTCGATGCCGGCGCCGACATCATCGAGACCAACACGTTCAGCGGCACCCGCATCGCTCAGAGCGACTACGAGACGCAAGAGGTCGCCTACGACATCAATCTCGAGGGGGCTCGCCTGGCCCGCGAGGCCGCCGACGCGTGGACCGCGAAGACGCCGGACCGACCCAGGTTCGTCGCGGGGGCGATCGGGCCGACGAACCGGACCCTCTCGCTGTCGCCGGACGTCAACGATCCGGCCTTCCGGGCCGTGACGTTCGAGGAGGTGCGGGCGTCCTACGCCGAGCAGGTCCGGGGACTGATCGCCGGCGGCGTGGACATCCTGCTCATCGAGACGATCTTCGACACGCTCAACGCGAAGGCGGCCATCGTGGCCGTCGAGGAGGTCGCCGAGGATCTCGGCGTCCGCCCACCGGTCGCGATCTCGGCGACGATCACCGACCAGAGCGGGCGCACCCTCTCGGGGCAGACCATCGAGGCGTTCTGGAACTCGATCGCCCACGCGCGGCCGCTCTTGGTCGGTCTCAACTGCGCCCTCGGCGCCGCCGCGATGCGCCCCTACCTGGAGGAGCTCTCCCAGATCGCGGACTGCCACCTGAGCGTCTATCCGAACGCCGGCTTGCCCAACGCGTTCGGCGAGTACGACGAGACCGCGGCCGAGACCTCGCGCCAACTGCGGGAGTTCGCCGAGAGCGGGTTCGTCAACCTGATGGGCGGCTGCTGCGGAACGACGAGCGAGCACATCCGTGCCATCGCCAAGGCGGCCGAGGGGGTGCCGCCGCGGACGATTCCCACCATCGAGCCCGCGCTCAGACTCTCGGGCCTCGAGCCGCTGACGCTCCGCGACGACAGCAACTTCCTCATGATCGGCGAGCGCACCAACATCACCGGGTCGCGGCGCTTCGCCGAGCTCATTCGCTCCGACGACTACGAGACCGCGCTCGGAGTCGCTGCCGACCAGGTTCGAGCCGGCGCCAACATCGTCGACGTGAACATGGACGAGGCCATGCTCGACTCGGCGGCGGCCATGACCAGATTCCTCAACCTGGTCGCCACGGAGCCGGAGATCGCGCGCGTTCCGATCATGGTCGACAGCTCCCGGTGGGAGGTCATCGAGGCGGGCCTGCGGTGCATCCAGGGCAAGCCGGTGGTCAACTCGATCTCGCTCAAAGAGGGCGAGGAGGCCATGCTCGCGGCAGCCCGGCGCGCGCGGCGCTACGGCGCGGCGCTGGTCGTGATGGCCTTCGACGAGGAGGGCCAGGCCGAGACCGCCCAGCGGAAGATCGAGGTCTGCGAGCGGGCCTACCGGCTGCTGACCGACGCCGGAGTTCCGCCGGAGGTCATCATCTTCGACCCGAACGTCTTCGCCGTCGCCACGGGGATCGAGGAGCACAACCGCTTCGCCCTGGACCTGATCGAGGCCATGCCCGAGATCAAGCGCCGGTGCCCCGGAGTCCATATCAGCGGCGGCATCAGCAACCTCAGCTTCAGCTTCCGCGGGAACGACGTCGTTCGCGAGGCGATGCACAGCGCCTTCCTCTTTCGCGCGATCGACGCCGGCCTCGACATGGGCATCGTCAACGCGGGGCAGCTCGCCATCTACGACGAGATCCCCGACGAGCTCAGGGAGCGGGTGGAAGACGTCATCTTCGACCGCCGTCCGGACGCCACCGAGCGGCTCGTGGAGTTCGCGGCGAGCGTGCGGGGGGACGCAGGCCGGCGAGTGGAGGACCTCTCCTGGCGCGAGGGCAGCGTCGAGGAGCGGCTTGAGCACGCCCTCGTCAACGGCATCGTGGACTTCGTGGTCGACGACGCCGAGGAGGCGCGCCTTGCGTACGACTCACCGCTGTCGGTCATCGAGGGCCCCTTGATGGACGGCATGAGCATCGTGGGCGACCTGTTCGGCGCCGGGAAGATGTTCCTGCCCCAGGTCGTCAAGAGCGCGCGCGTCATGAAGCGCGCGGTGGCGCACCTGGAGCCGTTCATCGATGCCGAGAGGCAGGGGGCGAAGAAATCGGCGGGGCGCGTCCTGCTCGCCACCGTCAAGGGCGACGTCCACGACATCGGCAAGAACATCGTGGGAGTCGTCCTCGGATGCAACAACTACGAGATCATCGACCTCGGCGTGATGGTGCCGGCCGAGACCATCCTGCAGACGGCTCGGGAGCGCGAGGCGCAAATCATCGGGCTCTCCGGGCTGATCACCCCATCCCTGGACGAGATGGTCCATGTGGCGCGGGAGATGCAGCGCCTGAACTTCGACGTGCCGCTGCTCATCGGCGGCGCCACCACCAGCCGCCAGCACACCGCGGTCAAGATCGCGCCGGCATACCGGGAGAGCGTCACTCACGTGCTCGACGCCTCGCGGGCCGTCGGCGTCGTGTCGGCGCTCCTCGATCCGACCGCGCGCAGCGACTTCGAGTCCCGAGTCCGGAAGGACCAGGAGGCGCTGAGGCTGCGGCACGAGGACCGGCTGGCCCGGCCGCTGCACTCCTACGCGGACGCTCGCGACCGTGCGCCCCGGCTGCCCTTCTCGCCGGACCTGATCACGACGCCGTCCTTCCTCGGCCTGCGCACGATCCTCGATGAGCCGATCGAGGAGATCATCCGGTACATCGACTGGACGTTCTTCTTTCACGCCTGGGAGCTCCGGGGGCGCTTCCCCGCGATCCTCGACCACCCGGAGTACGGTCCGCCGGCGCGCGACCTCTATGAGGCGGCGACGGCGATGCTCGGGGACATCGCGCGGAACGGCCTCCTGTCGCGGCGCGGGGTCTACGGATTCTGGCCCGCCTCCTCCGAGGACGACGACATCGTCCTGTTCGCCGGCGCCGACCGCCGGACGGAGCTCGTGCGCTTCCCAATGCTGCGACAGCAGCGCGTCAAGGACAACGACAACCCGGTGCTCTCGCTCGCCGACTTCGTGGCCCCGGCGGACGCCGAGGTCCGGGACCACATCGGCGCCTTCGTGGTCTCGATTCACGGGGCCGAGGACCTCGCCGCCGGCTACGAGGCGGACGGAGACGACTACTCCGCGATCATGGTCAAGGCGCTTGCCGACCGCCTCGCCGAGGCCTTTGCGGAGCGCCTCCACGAGAGAGCCCGCCGCGAGTGGGGCTACGCGGGGGACGAGCGGCTCACCATGGAGGAACTCATCGCCGAGGGCTATCGTGGCATTCGCCCGGCATTCGGCTACCCGGCGTGCCCCGACCACACGCCCAAGCGACGGTTGATGGAGCTACTCGATGGCCCGTCGGTGGGCATCGAGCTCACCGAGAACCTCGCCATGCTGCCCGCGGCCAGCGTCAGTGGGCTGTACCTCGGGCACCCGGACGCCCGCTACTTCGCCGTGGGACGGGTCGGTCTCGACCAAGTCAGGTCGTACGCGGAACGCGCGGGACTGACCCTGGAGGAGGCGGAGCGCTGGCTCGCCCCCAACCTCGCCTACGAAGCGGCTGTCTCAGGATGACGGGCCACGACCGGCCGCCGGGGCGAGATCGAACTGATCCTTCGCGATAGCCAGGCGCGCCTGGTTGGCTCCCTCGACCAGGGCTCGCAGCTTCGCCTCGACGACGTCCTCCGCGAGGCTGTCGAGACCGGCGGTCGCGGCCACCCAGACGTTGGCCGCGCCGAGGCCGCGGGCGGCACGCAGCGCCGCTCGGGCGATGTCGTTGAGATCCTCCACGTCCGCGCTGGAGCCGTCGACCGCGGCGACCACGCCGTCGACCGCCGACAGCCCGTAGACGCCGTCGGGCATCGCCCCCGGTCCTTCGATGAGCCGGCATCCGGCGGCCGCGAGCCGTGCGGCGTCGCCGGCCATCGCCTTGAGCGGGCGATATGGCGCGGCGGCGCGCGCGGCGGCGACGGTCTCCTCGGTGTCGATCGCGGCGCCCGACGCCACGACGTCAAGGCCGAGGCGAGCGAGGCGGGCGGCCCAGTCCGGCGGTCCGGGAAGAGCCCCGAGGGCGACGGTTGGGAGGGCCGGGACCTGGATCCCGGCGGACTGAAGCTCCGCGCGACGCACGGGAGTCAACCTATCGGACCTCGACCGCGATGCTGCGGGCCGGACCGGGGCGGACATCCGCCCCGGCTCGAGCTCGATATGTCAAGCTTCGTGGTCACGTTTCCCGCGGTCGTTCCTGACACCGCGGTCGCGCTCGCGGCCCTCGATCGGCCCGGCGGAAACGACGGGGCGCAACAGGCGAAAGCGGAGGAGCAGGTTGGCCACACAGGATGAGCGGCGGGGGCCCGTGGGCCTCGACGCCCACGGTATCGACACGAACGCGACCGTCCAGTGGAATCTCTCTGCGGCGGAACTGTACGAGCACATCATCCGCCGGGGAGACGGCGAGTTGGCGGCCGGAGGGGCGCTGGTCGTGTCGACCGGCGCGCACACGGGGCGCGCTCCCAACGACAAGTTCCTCGTACGCGAGTCGGGCAGCGAGGGCCGTGTCTGGTGGGGCCCAAACCAGGAGATCAGCCTCGATGCCCAGAGGAGCCTCCGCGCCAAGCTGGTCGCGCATCTCGCGGCCCAAGACGAGCTCTACGTGCTCGACGCGTTCGCCGGATCCCATCCCCACCACCGACTCTCTCTGCGGGTGGTCTCCGAGAGCCCCTGGCACACGCTCTTCGCCCAGACGATGTTCATCAACGCCACCTCCGAGGAGATCGCGAAGCACGGTCCCGAAGCCGTCCTGCTCCACGCGCCCAGCTTCCAGGCCGACCCGGAGACCGACGGGACACGGGCACCGAACTTCGTGATCCTGAACCTCAGCGAGCGGGAGATCCTGATCGGCGGCACGCAGTACGCCGGCGAGATCAAGAAGTCGATCTTCACGCTCATGAACGACCGGCTGCCCCAGGACGGCGTGCTGTCGATGCACTGCTCGGCGAACGTCGGCGGGGACGGGCGCGCAGCCGTCTTCTTCGGCCTCTCGGGCACCGGCAAGACCACCCTGTCGACCGACTCCACGCGACCGCTCATCGGCGATGACGAGCACGGTTGGGGCGACGACGGCATCTTCAACATCGAGGGCGGCTGCTACGCCAAGACGATCCGGCTCTCGCGGGAGGCCGAGCCCGAGATCTACGACACCACGCGCATGTTCGGCACCGTCCTCGAGAACGTCGTCATGGATCCCGTCACCCGCGAGCTCGACCTGGACGACGACAGCAAGACCGAGAACACGCGCGGCGCGTATCCGCTCGCGTCGATCACCAACTCGGTTCCCGAGAAGCGCGCCGGCCACCCGACGACGATCATCATGCTGACCGCCGATGCCTTCGGCGTCCTGCCGCCGGTGGCCAAGCTCACCCCTGAGCAAGCGATGAAGCAGTTCCTCGCCGGCTACACGGCCAAGGTCGCGGGCACCGAGGTCGGCGTCACCGAGCCGCAGGCGACCTTCAGCGCGTGCTTCGGCGCTCCGTTTCTGCCGCAGCCGCCGCGGGTCTACGCGGAGATGCTCGGCGAGCGCATGCGCGAGCACGGCGCCCAGGCTTGGCTGGTCAACACCGGCTGGACCGGCGGCGCGTTCGGCGTCGGCAGCCGCATGCCGATCGCGGCCACCCGCACTCTCGTGCGAGCGGCGCTCAACGGCGAGCTCAATTCGTCCGAGACCCGCACCGACCCGCACTTCGGCTTCGAGGTGCCCACCGCGGTCGCGGGAGTCGACTCGGCGCTGCTGGACCCGCGCGGTACCTGGGACGACCCGGCCGCCTACGACGAGCAGGCGGCCAAGCTGGCCGCGGACATCACCGCCGCGGCCGACAAGGCCGGTTCCTAGAGCGGCCACCGCCGGCGCACACGAGTGCCCTCCGGGAACGCCCACCCCCCGGAGTTCGCCCGAAGCTAGCTCTCGGTGAACTCCGGGGGCCGCTTGTCACGAAACGCGGCGAGCCCCTCGCGCAGGTCGTGCGACGCGAAGGACCGCTGACCCCAGCGGTCGGCGACCCGCGGGCCCACGTCGGGGGAGCCCACGCTGAGCGCCCGCACGATCGCGCGCGTACCCGCGACCCCGAGCGGCGCTGCCGCCGCGACATCGGCTCCGGCGTCGGTCGCGACACTCCACAGCTGCTCACCCTCGACGACGTGGTCGACCATGCCGAGCGCGTAGGCCTCATCAGCGTCGACAGCGCGGCCGGTCAGGAACAGGCGCCGGGTTCGCGCGGGCCCCATGGCGGCGATGAACCGCGACAGACCGTCGGCCGCATAGACGACCCCAATGCGCGCGGCAGGCATGCCGAGCTGCGCTCCGCGGGCGGCGATGCGCCAGTCGCACGCCATCGCCAGCTCCAGCGCCCCGCCGAACGCCGCGCCGTTGACGACGCCGATGACCGGGCGGGGACAGTCCTCGATCGCCGCGGCGGCACGACCGAGACGACGCTCACCGGCTTCGATCGCGACGACCGAATCCTCAGCCCCGCCGTCGGCCAGGTCCAGCCCGGCGCTGAAGTGCCGGTCGCCCGCGCCGCCGATCAAGACCGCCCGCGCGTCGCCCGTGCGCCGTTCGAGCGCATCCACGAGACCGTCGAGCATCCCCGCGGTCAAGGCGTTCGCTCGGCGGGGGTTCGAGAACCGGATCGTCAGCACGGCGCCGCGCTGCTCGAGCAGGATCTTTGGGGAGGGCGCGGGTTCCGCTGTCATCGATCGTCGGGGTGTGTGCGAGTGCCGCCGGCTCGTGCCGTCGCGCGCCGCTCAACGCGACGAGCCGACCTCCGCGGTCACGTCGAGGACCGGCGACCCGAGGTCGAGCGCGCGGTGGCGCGAACCCCACGGCTCGTCCTCGATGACCATGACCTGCCACCGGTCACCCGGGGCGGAGCACAGGCCCGGAGGGGCCCAGAAGCGCAGCACCGCCGCCCGGCGGTCCGCCGGAAGATGGATCCAGTCAACATGCGCCAGATCACCGGATTCAGAGCGCGCGACGAGCGCCACCCGGATGGAGGCGCGAGCGCGGCGGCGGCGGCGGACGATGGCGATGATCCCGGGCCGCCCGGGGCCGGGCACCGACAGCTCGACGCGTGCGCCCGGGGAGCGGGGACCGCGGCGCAGCTCGACCCACGCCGCCGCACCGAACGCAGCCGGGCCGAGCAGCGCCGCCGGAATCAGAGCGGCCATGCTCACACCACCGTCGGAGGTTCCCACCGTGGCGGCGGCGAGCAGGACCGCAGCCGCCCACGCCAGCCCGAGAAGGATCCAGAGCGCCGCGATCAGGCGCGAGCCTCGGGGCACGATCCCGATGTCCCGGATGGATGTCCCCCCGCTAGAGCCCAAGAGCCGCACCGGCCAGGACACGCTCGACGACCCGGTCGAAGCCGCCCGCGTGGGCCTCGGCCGCCTTCGGAAGAAGGCTCGTGTCGGTCATTCCCGGGATGGCGTTGACCTCGAGGACCCAGAGGCTCGCGTGGGCGTCGAGAATGAGGTCGACACGGCCGAAACCGCGGCAGCCAAGCGTCCGGTAGCAGTCGAGCGCCAGCTGGGCGGCTTTGGTCGCGATCTCCGGAGGGATGTCGGCCGGAGCGTGAAGCTCGGTCAGGCCCGGCGTGTAGCGGGCCTCGAAGTCGTAGAACTCGCGACCCTGGGGCACCGCCTCCACGACCGGCAGCGTCCATGCGGCCGGGCCTTCGCCGATGACAGACACGGCCAGCTCGCGGCCCGGGACGAACGTCTCGAGGAGGACATGATCGCCGTAGCTGAGCGCCGACATGAGCGCGCTGGCGACCTCTCCTGCCTCGCCGGCCACGCTGATACCGAGCGCCGAGCCCTGCTGCGCAGGCTTCACGACCAGCGGCAGCCCGAGTCGCTCGGTGATGTCGGGTATGGCCTCGGCCGCGCCGAGCTCCCGAAAGGCGTCTTGGCTGAAGGCGAACCAACTGGGCGTGGGAATCTCGTCGGCCGCGAAGTGGGCCTTCGCGACCACCTTGTCCCAGGAGCGCTGGCACGCGAGCACACCCGAGCCGGTGTACGGGATCTCGAGGATCTCGAGGAGCTCCTGCACCGTTCCGTCCTCGCCCCCCTTGCCGTGGAGCGCGATGAAGGCCGCGCGCGGACGGTCGCTGCGGAGCGTGCGCATCAACCGCCGGTCGACATCGATCTCGATCACCTCGTGTCCGAGGCGGCGAAGCGAGGCCGCCACGTTGGCGCCGCTACGGAGGCTGACCTCTCGCTCCATCGAGCGCCCGCCGGACAGCACCGCAACCGCGCGATCACTCACGGGGACTCGTCTCCGAAACCAAGCGAGCGATGGAGCTCGACGGCGTCCGTCACCGTCTCGCCGAGCCGCCGCACTCCCTCGCTGATCGTCGCGGCGGGAACACCCGAGAAGTTCAGCCTCATCGAGCTACCGCCCTGACCGTCGAGAAACGCCGCGGCGCCCGGAACGAATGCGACCTCCCGTCGGATCGCGGCGGCCAAGAGGTCGCGGGTGTCCAGGTAGTCGGGCAGCGTAGCCCACACGAACAGCCCGCCCCGCGGCCGCGTCCAGGTCGCCTCCGCCGGAAATTCCTCCTCGAGCGCCCGGAGCATGGCGTCGCGCCGCTCGCGGTAGATCTCGTTGAGCCTGGCGACGTGCTCACGCCAGTCATGCCGGCGCAGGTACTCGATGACGAAGCGCTGGGTGATGGTGCTGGAGCAGAGGTCCGCCGCCTGTTTGCCGAGGTTCATCTTCCGGAGCACCGCCGGCGGCGCCGCGACCCACCCCACCCGGACCCCCGGCGCGAGGATCTTGGAGAAGGTGGAGAGGTAGATGACCCACCCCTCTCCGTCGTCCAACTCCCACAGCGAGGGGAGGGGCTCGCCCTCGAAACGAATCTGCCCGTAGGGATTGTCCTCGACGATCAGGAGCTCCCGGCGATGAGCCATCTCGACGAGCCGGCGGCGGCGCTCGAGCGAGAGCGTGACGCCGCCCGGGTTGTGAAAGTTCGGGATCGTGTAGAGGAGCTTCGGCGCGCGCCCCTCAGCGGCGAGCCGATCGAGGGTCTCCTCGACCAGGTCGACGCGCAGGCCGTCGTCATCGAGCGGAATCTGGATCACGTCGGCCTCGTAGGTGGTGAAGCACGGCACCGCGCCGGGGTACGTCGGGCCCTCGGCCAAGACGACGTCGCCGGGGTTGATGAACGTGCGGACGCTCAGATCGATGGCCTGCTGACCGCCGCTCGTGACCATGACGTCGTCGACGCGGACGCGAACCCCCTCCGCCGCCATGACCTCCACGATCTGCTCCCGAAGCTCGCCCAGCCCCTCGGTGGGCCCGTACTGGAGAGCGGAGGTGAGGTGGTCCGTGGCGATGACGTCCATGACCTCGTCGAACA
>JAUVQP010000077.1 GCA_030598075.1 Miltoncostaeaceae bacterium
ATCCCGCACCCACGCCTCGCGACGCGGCGCTTCGCGCTCGTGCCGCTCATCGACCTCGATCCGGGGCTGACGTTTCCCGACGGGAGGCTGCTGGTCGATGTCGAGGCCCGCCTGGACGCCCTCGACCAGCCGGTCGCCCGCGCGGACGCCTCGCTCGCGGTGCCACCGCTAATATCCGGAGTCCCGAGCGGGGGGCCCACGTGAAGCACGTCGACGAGTTGGATGACTACGAGGCCGAGCTCGAGCTGCGCCTCAAGCGGGAGTACGCCGATGTGTACTCGCTGTTCCGGTACTGCGTCCTGACCAACGAGGGCACGTATCTCTGCAACGATTTTCAACGGGACTTCATGCCGCAGCCCGCGTATCCGTTCTTCCACGTCACGATGGAGGACGTCTGGGTCTGGGACAAGAACCGCCCCACCCGAATCATCCCGCGCGTCGAGATCTACACGACCCAAGACGTCACCGTCGAGGTGCTGCACGGCGAGCGGCCGGACGCCGGAGCCGACGGCCGGGCCGATGCCGGAGCCGACGTCCCCCCGGACGCCGGTGCCGACGTCCCGCCGGACGCCGGAGCCGACGTCCCCTGACGGGGGCGCTAGTCCATGCTGCTGGCCGTCGACGTCGGCAACACGGAGACGGTGGCCGGCGTCTACGACGGCGACCGTCTCCTTCACGATTGGAGGCTGTCCACCGAGCGCACCGACACGGCCGACGAGCTCGCGGCGCGCCACGAGGGGATTCTGCGACTGCGCGGGGGCAGCCTGAGTGACCTGCGGCGCATGGTCGTGGCCTCCGTCGTGCCGTCGCTGACGTCGTCCTATCGGGCTCTGGCCCGCCAGTACCTCCAGTCCGAGGCCCTCATGCTCGGCCCCGGGGTTCGTACCGGCATCTCGCTCGCGATCGACAACCCGCACGAGTTGGGCGCCGACCGTATCGCGAACGCCGTCGCCGCGCACCGGCGCTACGGGGGTCCCGCGATCGTCGTCGACTTTGGAACCGCCACCACCTTCGACGCCATCTCGGCCGACGCCGAGTACGTCGGTGGCGCCATCGCGCCCGGCATCGAGACGTCGTTGTTCGCGCTCAGCCAGCGCGCCGCCCGCCTCGTGACGGTGGACCTTGTCGCCCCCGCGCGCGCCATCGGCAAGTCCACGTCGGAGAGCATGCGTTCGGGTGCCGTCTACGGCACGGTCGCTCTCGTCGACGGCCTGGTGGCCCGGTTTCGGCGGGAGCTCAGCGGGTCGCCGTGCGTGATCGCCACCGGCGGGCTCGCGCCGCTCGTCTTCGAGCTGTCGGACGAGATCGACGAGCACGACCGCATGCTCACGCTGGACGGGCTGCGCCTGGTCCACGATCAGAACGTCGGCGCCCAGGCGGGCTCGTGAGCAAGCGCATGCGCGCCGTGATCGCCCGCCGGGGCCGGCCTTCCGGCGGTGACGCGTCAGCGCCTCCCGGGTGCTCGCGCCTCGTGGAGCCGTTCTCGATCGGAGGGGTGGAGATTCCCAACAGGATCGTGCAGGCGCCGCTCGCCGGCATCGCGAACTGGGCGTTCCGCCGACAGTCCCGCCGCCACGGTGCCGGTCTCTGCGTCTCGGAGATGATCGCCAGCGAGGGGGTCGTCCGAGGCAACCGCAAGACCCTCGGCATGATGCGCGTCGTCGCTGGGGAGTCGCCGGTCGCCATCCAGCTCCTCGGCTCGCGTCCGGCCGCGATGGGTGAGGCCGCGCGCGTCGCGGTGGACGCCGGCGCCGATCTCGTGGACGTCAACATGGGCTGCCCGGTCTCGAAGGTCGCAAAGACCGGCGCCGGCGCCGCGTTGCTCGACGATCCCGCCGCCGCGGCGCGCGTGGTGGAGGCCATCGTCGCGGCCGTCGACGCGCCGGTCACGGTCAAGATGCGTCGGGGCTCGACCCCGGCGAGGGCTCGTCCCGTGGAGTTCGCGCGGCGGCTCGAGGCGGCGGGGGCCGCCGCCATCTGCGTGCACCCCCGCGCTGCCGACGACGAGTACGGGGGGCTCGCCGATCACTCGGTCACCCGCGAGGTCGCGGATGCCGTGGGGGTCCCCGTCATCGCGAGTGGAGACATCGCGACGCCCGAGGACGCCGAGCGCGTCCTGAGGGAGTCCGCCGCCGCCGCGGTGGCGGTCGGTCGCGCCGCGCTCGGCTATCCGTGGGTCTTCGCCGAGCTCGCGGCAGGGCGGCGCCGGGAGCCGCCGACGAGGGCGGAGGTCGTCCGGGAGCTCGTCCGCTTCGCGGCCGACGCGACCGAGTGCCTCGGCCCCTCGCGCGCGGTCGGGTACATGCGAAAGTTCTACCCTTGGTACCTCTCGGGCCACAACCTGGATTGCGGCGTGAGCGCTGCCATGCTGCGGACGGAGACCGTCGAAGAGGCCGTTTCGTTGCTCGCCGACGCGTGGGGCGAACGTGTCGCGGCTTGAGAACCGATTGCCGCTGAACTAGCGTTCGGCGCCGCCTAGGGGGGCTGGCACGGGCCCCGTCCGCTACGTCGAAGGACACGATGGACCGCGAAGTCATCCTCACTCAAGAGGGCTACGCGAAGCTCCAGGAGGAGATCGAGCACCTCTCGACGACCAAGCGTCGCGAGGTTGCCGAGCGCATCAAGGAGGCTCGCGAGTTCGGCGACATCTCCGAGAACTCCGAGTACGACGACGCCAAGAACGAGCAGGCGCAGCTCGAGCTTCGCATCCTGACCGTCGCGCAGAAGCTCCGGAACGCCCGGGTCGTCGATACGGGGCACGTCTCGACCGAGGCCGTGTCGGTCGGCGCCCACGTCACGCTGCGTAGCCCGGGGAAGAAGAAGCGCGGCAGGAGGGCCACCGTCCAGTACAACATCGTGGGATCGTCCGAGGCCGACCCCAAGAACGGTCGGCTGTCGAACGAGAGCCCGGTGGGCAAGGCGCTCCTGGGCCGAAAGGTCGGAGAGGTCGTGACCATCCCCGCCCCGCGCGGCGCCATCGAGTACGAGATCGTCAAGATCGAGGCGGGCGACGGAGGCTGAGCCCCCCGGCTCGGCGGAGCCCGCCGGCTTGGAGCGGCTCGTCGCCGCGCGACGAGCCAAGGCCGACGCTCTCCGCGAGCGTGGCGGCGATCCCTTTCCCGCCCGCTTCCCGGACCGGCTGCCGATCGCCGACGTGTGCGAGCGCGGCGAGGCGCTTCCGGCGGGCGAGTCCCTGCCCGACGCGGTACGCGTCGCTGGGCGGGTCGTCGCCCGACGCGGCCAGGGGCGCATGGCGTTTCTGGACATCGAGGATCAAACCGGGCGCCTTCAGCTCTGGGCGCGGGCCAACCGGCTCGGCGACGAGGCCATGGAGCGGCTGCTCGACCTCGATCTCGGCGACATCGTGGGTGCGGAGGGGCTCGTGGCGCGCACCCGGCGCGGCGAGCTGAGCATCGACCTGTCCGGGGCCGTCGTGCTCGCGAAGTCGCTGCGCCCGCCGCCCGACAAGCACGCGGGCCTGCGCGACCCCGAGACGCGTTACCGGCAGCGCTACCTCGACCTGATGGCCGACCCTGACGTCCGGGGCGTGTTCGTGGCCCGCTCGGCCGCCATCGCCGCCATCCGCCGCCACCTGGACGATCGCGGGTTCGTCGAGGTGGAGACCCCGACGCTTCAGCCGATCTACGGCGGCGCGGCGGCGCGGCCCTTCACCACGCACCACAAGGCCCTCGACCGCGAGTTGTTCCTCCGCATCGCGCCGGAGCTCTATCTCAAGCGCTGCATCGTCGGAGGCCTCGAGCGCGTCTACGAGCTCGGCAAGAACTTTCGCAACGAGGGTGTCAGCCACAAGCACCACCCCGAGTTCACTTCCCTCGAGACCTACGAGGCCTACGCCGACTATGGGGATGTCGCCCGGCAGCTGGAGCAGATGGCCGCCGCCGCTGCGATCGCCGCGACCGGGGGCACGATCGTGCGGTTCAAGGGCGAGGAGATCGACCTGGCTCCCCCGTGGCGGCGGCTGGATCTCCGCGACGCGATCGCCGAGGCCAGCGGAATCGATGTGCGGGCCCACGCCGAGGCGCCGGCTTTGCGTCAGGCCATGCGCGCCGCGCGCTTCGACGCGCCGGACTCCGTGGGCTGGGGCAAGCTCGTCGACGGGCTGCTCTCGCAGAGCCTCGAGCCGACCCTGGTCCAACCGACGATCCTTCTGGACTACCCGATCGAGCTGTCGCCGTTCGCCAAGAGGACGGTTGACGACCCCTCTGTCGTCGAGCGCTTCGAGGCCGTCGCGGGCGGCATGGAGATCGCGAACGCGTTCACCGAGCTCAACGACCCCGACGAGCAACGGGCCCGGTTCGATGCGCTCGTCGCAGACCGCGAGGCTGGAGACGACGAGGCTCCCCCGCCCGACCCGGACTTCCTGGCCGCCCTCGAGCACGGCATGCCGCCGACGGGAGGTCTCGGCCTCGGCATAGACCGGCTGGTCATGCTGCTGACCGACCGCGCGTCGATTCGAGAGGTCATTCTCTTTCCGGCGATGCGCTCGTGACGCGCCTGCCTCGCCGGGGCGCTAACATGCCCGGCCGGATCAGGAACGCCCGACGAGGAGATTCATGGCGAAACCGCGCGGCCGTCAGCGCAACAAGAAGAAGAAATCCGGGGCGCCGACGCACCGCAAGCGCCGACCCCAGCTCCCCGCCGAGGAACTCGACTGGAAGAACTTTCCTCAGCTGCGGCGTTTCGTCAGCGAGCGGGGCAAGATCCGGCCCCGGCGCATCACCGGTCTGTCGCGCAAGCAGCAGTCGCGCATCGCGAAGGCCGTGAAGCGGGCTCGCATCATGGGCCTGCTGATCTACCCCGACCAGGACCGTCGGAGTCACCCCGAGAAGGACCGGCGGGTTCGCGACTAGCCCGCGCCCGGGCCGGCATCCGCGCGGGGTGCCATAATTTCAGAGATGCTGCGGCGCTTCCGGCCCTTGAGGAACCCGTTCGTCGCTCTGCCCTTTTGGGGGGCGACACCGGCCGCGACGGGCGCAAGCATTCACAGCAGGCCGACGTGGGTCGATGAGGAGACGCGCCGGACGATGGCGCTGCTACACTCGCCGATCCTGTTCGGAGTTCGAGAGGATCGGCTCGTCACCGGCCCTCGCGAGGTTCGCCAGCCGTTGTTCCGGGTCCATGAGTTCAGCTCGCCGGTGGTGGGCGCCTCTCTGGTCCTGACGCAGGTGTAAGGAGGGGATCGGATGTTCGAACGGTTCACCGAGAGGGCCCGCCAGGTTGTTGTTCTGGCGCAGGAAGAGGCCCGCACCCTCAAACACAACTACATCGGCACGGAGCACATTCTGCTCGGCCTTCTGCGCGAGGAGGAGGGCTTGGCGGCGCGGGTGCTCGAGCAGATCGAGATCACGGTCGAGGAAGTTCGCGCGAACGTCATTCGCATTGTCGGATCGGGCGAAGAGGTCACCTCGGGGCAGATCCCCTTCACCCCCCGGGCCAAGAAGGTCTTGGAGCTGGCCTTGCGCGAGGCGCTCTCCTTGGGTCACAACTACATCGGCACGGAGCACATCCTGCTCGGGCTCGTTCGCGAGAACGAGGGCGTGGCCGCCCGCATCCTTGCGGATTTCGACGCCGACTCGGAGAAGATCCGCAACGAGATCATCCGCATGCTCTCAGGGCCGGGGCGTCGCCAGCAGGGCGGCGGAGGGAGCGGTCAGAGCGGCGACAAGCAGTCCAGCAAGCTGCTGGACCAGTTCGGCCGAAACCTCACGAAGCTCGCCAGCGACGGCAAGCTCGACCCCGTGGTGGGTCGTCAGACCGAGATCGAGCGGGTCATGCAGATCCTCTCCCGGCGCACCAAGAACAACCCGGTGCTCATCGGCGAACCGGGCGTCGGCAAGACCGCCGTCGTCGAGGGGCTCGCGCAGCGCATCTCCGGCGGTCAGGTGCCCGAGATGCTGCGCAACAAACAGATCTACACGCTGGACCTCGCGGCCCTCGTCGCCGGGTCCAAGTACCGCGGTGAGTTCGAGGAGCGCCTGAAGAAGGTGATGAAGGAGATCACCCAGCGCGGCGACATCATCCTGTTTATCGACGAGCTTCACAATCTGGTCGGCGCCGGCGCGGCGGAGGGGGCCATCGACGCGGCCTCCATCCTCAAGCCCGCCCTCGCCCGCGGCGAGCTGCAGACCGTCGGCGCGACGACCCTGGATGAGTACCGCAAGTACCTCGAGCGCGACTCGGCTCTCGAGCGGCGCTTCCAGAAGATCCGCGTCGACGAGCCCAGCCAGGAGGAGACCGAGCAGATCCTGCGCGGGCTCCGCGACCGCTACGAGGAGCACCACAAGATCGAGATCACGGACGAGGCGCTCGCCGCCGCGGCGGACCTCGCCGACCGCTACATCGCGGATCGTTTCCTGCCGGACAAGGCCATCGACCTCATCGACGAGGCGGCGTCGCGCATGCGCATTCGTACGATGACCGCTCCGCCCAGCTATCGCGAGCTCGAGGACGAGATCGACGGCGTCCGCAGGGCGAAAGAAGCCGCGATCGAGGCACAGGAATTCGAGAAGGCGGCCAACCTCCGCGACGACGAGCGCAAGCTCACGAACCGCAAGCGGGAGCTCGAGGAGGAGTGGAAGTCCGAGGAGGACGGCCCGCGGGCAACGATCGGCGAGGAGGAGGTCGCCGACATCGTGTCCATGTGGACTGGCATCCCGGTCTTCAAGCTCACCGAGGCGGAGACGCAGAAGCTCCTCCGCATGGAGGAGGAGCTCCACAAGCGCGTCATCGGCCAGGAGCCGGCGATCAAGGCCGTGTCAAAGGCCATCCGACGCGCCCGCGCGGGCATCAAGGACCCGAAGCGGCCGGCCGGATCGTTCATCTTCCTGGGGCCGTCGGGCGTCGGGAAGACCGAGCTTGCTCGCACGCTGGCCGAGTTTCTGTTCGGCGACGAGGACACGCTCATCCAGGTCGACATGTCCGAGTACATGGAGAAGCACGCGGTCAGCCGGCTCGTCGGCTCGCCGCCGGGATACATCGGCTACGACGAGGGCGGTCAGCTCACCGAGCAGGTCCGACGCAAGCCCTACTCCGTCGTGCTGCTCGACGAGGTCGAGAAGGCGCACCCCGAGGTCTTCAACATCCTGTTGCAGATTCTTGAGGACGGGCGCCTCACCGACGCTCAGGGACGGTCGGTCGACTTCCGCAACGCCATCCTGATCATGACCTCGAACATCGGCGCCGCCACGATCTCGCGCGACACGCCGCTCGGCTTCTCGGTCAGCGACGAGCGCGGCCTGAGTTACGAAGACATGAAGTCCAGCATCATGGGCGAGCTCAAGCGGGTGTTCCGCCCGGAGCTTCTCAACCGCATCGACG
>JAUVQP010000106.1 GCA_030598075.1 Miltoncostaeaceae bacterium
ACGGGACCGTGTGCATGAAGATGAAGGCTTCCTGGCCGGGCTCGGCCTGGATGTCGGGGAAGACCTTCTCCTCGACGTCGTAGAGCTCCTGACCTGCAACGGGCTTCATTCCGTCGATCTTCGCCACGAGACGCTCCTTTTGTATGGCGCTCCCGCACCGTGCGGGAGCGGGGTCAGCTCTGGGGAGTTCGTTATCATCGCCCGTTTGGTGGGGAAAACGCAAGCGTCCGCTTCCGGCGTGAGTCGAGGATGCCAACGATGAGCGACATCGTCATTCTCGCGGTGGGCGGCAACGCGCTCGCGCCCGCCGGCGGTGGCGAGTACCGCGCAGTCGAAGGGCGGGCGAGAGGCCTGGCCCGAACGGCGGTGTCCCTCCTCGCCGACAACGCCCAGCTCATCATCGTGCACGGAAATGGCCCTCAGGTCGGAGCGCTCGCGCTGGCCCAGGAGTCGGTGGCGAGCTACGTGCCCCCTCAGCCGCTCTTCGTGCTGTCGGCCATGACCCAAGGACAGCTCGGGCAGTTGATCTCGCAGGCGCTGGACACGGAGCTCGGGCGCTCCGGGCGCGCGGAGACCGCGGCGGCCCTGGTGACCCACGTCATCGTCGCCGCGGACGACCCCGCCCTCTCCCGGCCCACAAAGCCGATTGGTCCGTTCTTCTCCGAGGGGCGCGCGAGGCGCTTGGCGGACGCGCGGGGGTGGTCGGTGGCCGAGGACGCGGGCCGAGGCTGGCGGAGGGTCGTTCCCTCGCCCCAGCCGGTCGACATCGTCGAGATCGAGACGATCAAGGAGCTCGTCCGAGGGGGCAGGGTCGTCATCGCGTGCGGAGGCGGGGGCGTGCCGATGGCGCGCGACGGAAACAAGCTTCGCGGCGTGGAAGCGGTCATCGACAAGGACTTCGCGGCAGCCCTGCTCGGCGAGCGGGTCGGGGCCAGCACGCTGCTGCTCCTGACCGGCGTGGACCAGGTCTCCCTTCACTACGGCTCCATGGAGGAGCAGCGGGCGATCGACACGATGACCGTCGCGGAGGCGCGAGCGTGGATCGATGAGGGTCACTTCCCCGCGGGAAGCATGGGACCGAAGGTGAGCGCGGCGGCCAGGTTCGTCGAGGCCAGCGACCGCCAGGCGCTGATCACCTCGCTGAAGGCCGCGCCGGAGGCGCTGGCCGGGCTGGCCGGAACGCGCGTCGTGGCGTGAGCTCGCGGTCCGTCCTGACGTGGCGGCCCCCTTCCGGCGAGGGCATGCCGCCGATCTCCAAGCGGGCGCGGGCCGTGCTGTCCGACGCCCAGGGCTTCGGCAACTACATGACCTACCGCGACGCCTACCGGATCCTCGGCTGGGACCCCGCGGAGATCTACCGCGACGGCACGATCACGCTGAATCGCGAGGAGTGGGCCGATCTCGGCTGGATGGCGAACCACGTCGGACCATCCCCCCGCGTGCTTGACGCCGTGCGCGGGGCCGTGGACGCGCAGCATCTCGGGCCGTACTCGCCGGACCTCGACGCGGCGCTGCGCGACACGATGGCCGCGCGCCTGCTCGGCCGAGCCCGGGACGAGGAGTTCGAGGTCATCGGAACCGAGGGCGCTCAGGCGGGCGTGGGCTACGCGGCGCTGACCTGCCTCGATCCTGGCGACGAGGTCATCGCGACGGACCCGGGCTACTTCCACTTCGCCCCCGCCCTTCGCCTGGCGGGCGCGCGGCCGCGGTTCGTGCCGCTCGGCGAGAGCAACGGCTATCGACTGGACCCAGACGAGGTCCGAGCTGCGCTCACGCCCAAGACCAAGGCGCTGATCGTCTGCGACCCCGTCAATCCGTTCGGGACGGTCCAGCGGCGCGAGGAACTCGTCGCCCTCGCCGAGCTCTCCGCCGAGCGCCGCCTCGTCCTCATCTCCGACACGACCCACTCCGCACACCGGATCGACCCGGAAGCCCGCCACCACTCGCTGGCGAGAATCGCGGCGGACGTGCCCGGAGCCATCGTGCTGGCGTCGAGCGGCCTCGCGCACGGTTACGGCCTCGCGGGCATGCGCATCGGCGCCCTGGGCGGACCGCCGGAGTTGATTCGCGCCTGCCTCCAGGTGAAGATCGCGACGGTCCGTCTCAACACGAACCGTCTGGCGCAGGTGGCCGCCGCGGCGGCGTTCGCCGACGAGGAGTGGCAGCGCCGCGGCGAGGAGGTCATTCGCCGTAATCTTGCGACGCTACGGAAGATCGTGGCGCCCGTGGTCAGCCCTCAGTACGGGTTCAGCTGCGCCGTCGACACGTCCCATGTGAAGGCCAGCGCCCAAGAGCTCACGGTGGCCCTCTGCAAGCGCCGGGTGGCGGTCTACCCCGGCGACGGACTGGGTGAGGTCGGGGCCACCGCCACCATCAGGATCAACCTCAGCGACCCCGATCCACGCGCGCTCCGTCGTCTCGCCGCAGCCTGGGACGACGCCGTCGCCGAAGCCGAGAGCCGCGTGTACCGCGATGGGGTGCGCGACTTCTTCCTCGCGACGGGCACCGAGCGCGGACGACGGCTCGCCGAGATGATCTGACATCGGGGGACGGGCCCGCCTTGGTACCGTTGCCCGAGTGACCGCCTTACGCTGGGACAATCGCCCCGAGGACCTTCGCTCGCCCGTTCTGCTGTTCGCCTTCACCGGGTGGAACGATGCCGGCGAGGCGGCATCCGGCGCGCTCGCGGCGATCGAGGACGGCCTCGGCGCGAAACAAGCCGGCGCCATCGACCCCGAGGACTTCTACGACTTCCAGGTCTCGCGGCCGACGATTGACCTGAGCAAGGAGCCCGGCCCGGCGCTCGGGTGGCCCGAGGTCCGGATCAGCGTCGCCCGACCTGCCAACTCCGACAGCGACCTGATCCTTGTCACGGGCAGCGAGCCGTCCCACCGCTGGCGCGGCTTCTCGGACCTGATCGTCGACATGGCCAGGGACCTCGGCGTGGACCGCGTCGTCGGCCTCGGGGCGCTTCTGGCCGACATCGCGCACACGCGCGACGCACGGCTCACCGCCATCAGCAGCTCGCCGGGCATCATCGAGGGCATGGGTTTTCGCTCCCCCACCTATTCGGGGCCGACGGGGATCGTCGGCGTCATTCACACGGCGGCCGGCGCGGCGGGCTTCGATACCGTCTCGCTGTGGGTGCCGGTCCCGCACTACCTGGGCGGCGCTCCCAACCCCAAGGGGGCCCTCGCGCTCGTGCGCGCGCTCGGGCGGATCGCGGGCGTCAGGATGCCGCTGGCGCGCCTCGAGGAGGCGGTCTTGCGGTACGAGCGCGAGGTCTCGGAGGCGGTGGAGCACGATCCCGACGCGGGCGCCTTGGTGGAACGGTTGGAGCGCGCCGCCGATCGTGAGGAAGAGCAACTCGACCCCGGCACGATCCCGTCCGGCGACGCGATCGCGGACGAGATCCAGGGCTTCCTTCGCCGGCGCGACTCGGAGGCGGGCGGCTCGTGACCGGCGCGGTTCCACCGCCCCCGCCCGGGCGCTGATCGGCGCCTGCCGTGCTCGCCCTCGCCTGGTACTGCCCCTCGGAGGGCGACGGCACGGTCCTCGGCTCGGCCGTGCCGGAGAGACCGCCCGAGCTCGACTACCTCCGCCGCGTCGTCAGGGCCGCCGAGGCGGCCGGAGCGGCCGAGATCCTGATCCCGACGGGGGCGATTAACGACAGCTTCGCGCCCGATAGCCGGTTCGCCGAGAGCTGGACGACCGCCTCCGCCCTCGCGGCGAGCACAGAGCGAATCCGGCTCATCGTCGCCGTCAACGCCGGGCCGATCGAGCGGGAGCTCGCTGCCCATCAGGCCGAGACGCTCGAGTCCGTCGCCCCGGGACGGATCGCGATCAACCTTGTCGCCGGAGGCGGGCCCGACGACCCGTACGGAGGGCCGAGCCGGGATCATGCGGCGCGCTACGCGCGGCTCGGGCGCCTGGCGGACGCGCTTCGACGCCGCTTCGACGGGCCGCTCTACGTGGCAGGCTCGTCCGACGACGCGGTGGCGCTGGCGCGCCGCGTCGCGAGTGCGTACCTCATGTGGGGCGAGCCTCCCGACACGATCGCGGGGCGTATCGCGGGCGTTCAGAGCGAGGCCGGACGGCCCATGAGGTTCGGGCTGCGGATCCACATCATCGCGCGCTCGAGCGACGCCGAGGCCGTCGGGGCGGCCCGCGGGCTGGTCGCGTCGGCCGCGCGGGAGCATCGCTCCGCAGAGTACGCCGCCTTCGACAGCGTGGGCCAGGCGTCGATGAACGCGCTTCAGACCGACGAGGAGGACTGGGTCGAGCCCGGGCTTTGGGCCGGAATACGCGCCGTTCGCGGCGGTGCGGGAACGGCGCTGGTCGGCTCCTATGATCGTGTGATCGAGATGCTGCACAGGTATCAGCGGGCGGGCGTGGACTTCGTCATCGCCTCGGGCTACCCCCATCTGGAGGAGGTCGGCCGCGTCGGCCGCGAGATCTGGAAGCGCCTCTCCGGCGAGCGCGCGGGGTGAGCGAGGACCACCAGAACCGGCCCCCGGCGGGCGCCGACGTGCTCGCCGCGCGCTTCGGAACCCCGCTCTACGTGGTGGACGGCGAGCGGGCTGCGGCGGCGGCGGCCGATTTCCGGAGCGTGTGGGGTCGCGACGTCACGGTGGCCTACTCGCTGAAGTGCAACCCGCTCGTCGGCGTCGTGCGGCGCCTCCACGACGCCGGGTGCGCCGCCGAGGCCGCGAGCGGGTTCGAGTACCGCATCGCCCGACGAGCCGGCGTTCCCGGCCCGGACATCATCTTCAACGGTCCGCTGAAGCGGCCCGCGGAGCTACAGCGGGCGCTCGCCGAGGGTGCCACGATCATCCTCGACGGGCCCGAGCAGGTGCGCGCCCTCTCCGCGTTGGCCGACTCCGCGTCGCCCGAGGCTCGCGTCGGGCTGCGGGTGACCCCTCCCGACCGAGCCGGAGCCGACCGCTTCGGCCTCCCCGCCCGCATGGTTCCGGCCGCAGCCCGCATGCTGGCCCGGGCGGGCCTTCCGGTCAGCGGCCTGCATGTGCATCTGGGCGCCTACCAACTGGGACCACTACCGGCGAGCGGTCCGCCGATCCACAGCGTCACGGTGCAATATCCGCTCCCGGTCGAGCGCTTCGAGCGAGCGGCGCGGCAGCTTCGCGAGATCGGCGACGCCCTCGGCGGCGTGGAGTGGCTCGATCTCGGAGGCGGCTGGCCCGCCGCACCGGAGCTCGCCCCGTACGCCGAGGCGGCGCGCGCCGCCGTTGGGGCCGCTGTCCCGCGCCTGATCGTGGAAACCGGGCGGGCGCTGGTGCGCGGTGCAGGGTGGCTCCTGGCGCGGGTCAACGAGCGGCGGGGGCCGGGGGCCGCCGTGCTCGACGTCGGCATCACCCAGATCCCGTGCGTCATGTGGAAGCGCTCGCCGGTCACGCCGGTCGCTCCCCGCCTCGGGGCGATCCGGCCGACCGATCTCTTCGGCCCTCTGTGCCTGCAGC
>JAUVQP010000015.1 GCA_030598075.1 Miltoncostaeaceae bacterium
GCATGGTAGCGCGACATCGCCGCTCGGCCGCACGTTATGCGAGAGTGCCCGGGTGAGTCGCGCAGTGCTTGTCGTGGGCGGCGGTGGTCGCGAACACGCGCTAGTACGCGCGCTGGCCGCATCGCCCGCTCGACCGCGGCTGCTCTGCGCTCCCGGCAACGTCGGAATCGCCCGCGAGGCCGCGACGCTGGACCTGCCCACCGACCCGGCCCGTTTAGCCTCCGCGGCGCGCGCCGAAGGTGTCGAGCTTGCCGTCATCGGACCCGAGGCACCCCTCGTCGACGGTGCCGCAGACGCCCTGCGCTCCGAGGGCGTCAGGGTGCTCGGTCCATCGGCCGCCGCGGCGCGCCTCGAGGGCAGCAAGACGTTCGCCAAGGAGATCATGGCCGCGTCCGGCGTTCCGACCCCCCGCTCGGTGACGGTCACCGACGTGCGCGCCGGCATGGAGGCGGTGGGCCGGCTCGGCCTGCCCGTCGCCGTGAAGGCCGACGGTCTCGCGGCAGGCAAGGGCGTTGTCGTCGCCCGCTCCGAGGAGGAGGCGCGCGGCGCCCTGGAGGCCTGCATCGACGACCGGGCCTTCGGCTCGGCGGGCTCGGCCGTCGTTGTGGAGGAAGGGCTCTCGGGCGCCGAGGTCTCGCTGATCGCGATATCCGATGGCCGCCGCGTGACACGGCTGCCCGCCGCGCGGGACTACAAGCCGATCGGCGACGGTAACACGGGCCCCAACACCGGCGGGATGGGGTCGGTGTCGCCGATCCCCGACATTCCGAGCGAACTGGCCGATGAGCTGGTCGAGCGCATCCACCGACCGGTCGTGGAGGAACTCGCCCGGCGCGAGACGCCGCTCGTCGGCGTGCTCTACGCCGGCCTGATGATGACCGCGTCCGGCCCCTCCGTCCTCGAGTTCAACGTGCGCTTCGGCGACCCGGAGACGCAGGCGCTGCTTCCACGCCTCTCCGACGATCTCCTGGAGATCGTCGATGCGGCCGCGGCGGGGTCGCTCCCGGGGGAGGATCCGGTGGGCACCCGCGACGACGCCGCCGTCTGCGTCGTGCTCGCCTCCGCGGGCTACCCGCGGTCTCCCTCCACCGGCGATCGCATCGAGGGGCTCGATCGCGCGGCGGCCACGGGCGCGCGCGTCTTTCACGCGGGCACCGCGGCACATGAGGACGGCGTGGTGACGGCCGGGGGCCGCGTGCTCGGCGTCACCGGGCTCGGGACGAGCATCGAGCTGGCGCGCACCCGGGCGTACGAGGCCGCGGACCAGATCGAGTTCAGGGGACGGCAGTTGCGCCGAGACATCGGCGCCGGACTCGGGGAGGGCGCGTGATCGACCGCTACTCGCGGCCGGAGATGGCGGCGGTGTGGAGCGAGGGGGCCAAGCTCCGGCGCTGGCTCGACGTCGAGCTGGCGGTCTGCCGAGCGTGGGCCGCCCGAGGCGTGATCCCCTCGGACGACCTGGCGGCGATCGAGGATCGTGCCGGCTTCTCCGTCGAGCGCACGCGGGAGATCGAGGAGACGACGAACCATGACGTCGTCGCCTTTCTGACCGACGTCGCGGAGCACGTCGGGCCCGCGTCGCGCTGGATCCACTACGGGCTCACCAGCTCCGACATTCTCGACACCGGGCTGGCGCTGGCCATCACGCGCTCCGGCGAGATCGTGCTCTCCGGTCAGGCCGCCCTGACAACGACCCTCAAAGAGATGGCGCTGCGCCATGCCGACGTCGTCTGCGCGGGGCGCACGCACGGCGTCCACGCGGAGCCCACGACGTTCGGCTTCAAGCTGGCCGGCCACGCGTTCGAGAGCAGGCGCAACGAGGAGCGGCTGGCGGAGGCGCTCCGCGGGGCGCGGGTCGGCTCGCTGTCGGGCGCAGTCGGCACGTACGCGAGCCTCGATCCCGAGATAGAGGCCGTGGTCCTCCGCGATCTCGGCCTCGACGTGGAGCCCGTCGCGACGCAGGTCGTCCCGCGCGACCGGCACGCGGCGGTCGTGTCGGCCATGGCGATCGCGGCGAGCTCCCTCGACCGGCTGGCCACCGAGTTCCGGCACCTGCAGCGGACGGAGCTTCGCGAGGTGGAGGAGGCCTTCGCGACGGGGCAGAAGGGAAGCTCCGCCATGCCGCACAAGCGGAACCCGATCACCGCCGAGCGCATCTCGGGACTGGCTCGGGTGGTTCGCGGGCATGCCGTGGCGGCGCTCGAGAACATCGCGCTGTGGCACGAGCGCGACATCTCCCACAGCTCCGTCGAGCGCATCATCCTTCCCGACGCGTTCCTGGCGCTCGACCATATGCTGGCGAGCATGGCGCGCTTGGTCGAGGGCCTCGTGGTCTACCCCGAGCGCATGCAGGCGACGCTCGACGGCTCGCTCGGTCTGGTCTACTCCCAGCGCGTGCTGCTCGCGCTGGTCGACTCCGGGCTCGGCCGAGAGGACGCCTACGCCATCGTTCAGGACAGCGCGATGCGCGCCTGGGACGAAGGGCAGCACCTGCGAAGGCTGCTCGAGGACGATCCACGAGCCGCCGAACGGCTCGACGCCGACGCGTTCGACGAGCTCTTCAGCGCCGGCTGGCACACCCGCCACATCGACTCCGTGATGGCGCGCGTGGCGTCCCTGTGACGCTGCTCGAGGGCAAGGTTCGCGATGTCCATGATCTGGGTGACGGACGCCTTGTCATGGTCGCGAGCGACCGCATCTCGGCCTACGACATCATCATGCCCACGCCGATCCCCGACAAAGGCCGCGCGCTGACCGCGCTGAGCCTGCACTGGTTCGAGCGGACCGCCGGCATCGTTCCCAACCATCTGATCACCGCGCGGTCAGACGAGTTGCCCGACAGCTTCCGAGACGAGCATCACCGCGGTCGCACGATGCTGGTGCGCCAACTCTCCATGCTCCCCATCGAGTGCGTGGCGAGGGGCTACCTCGCCGGCTCAGGATGGCGTGACTACCGTGAGACGGGAGCGGTCTGCGACCACCGGCTTCCCAAGGGCCTGCGCCAGGCGGACCGCCTCCCCGAGCCGATCTTCACCCCGGCGACGAAGGCGGTCGACGGCCACGACGAGAACATCGGCCCCGCGGAGGCCGCCGAGCTCGTGGGAGCGCACACCCTTCGCGAGATCGAGCGGGTGACCCTCCTTCTCTACCGCCGCGCAGCCGCTGAGTGCAAGGCTGCCGGGTTGATCCTCGCCGACACGAAGTTCGAGTTCGGGCGCGATCCTGACGGGAAGCTGGTCCTCGGGGACGAGGCGGTCACGTCGGACTCCTCGCGCTTCTGGCCGGCCGAGCGCTGGAGCCCCGGCTCATCGCCGCCGTCGTTCGACAAGCAGTACGTGCGCGACTGGCTCGACGAGAGCGGCTGGGACCATCGACCGCCGGCGCCGGAGTTGCCGACCGAGGTCGTGCAGGGCACGCGCCAGCGGTACGCGGACGCCTACGAGCGGATCACGAAGAGCTCGTTCGACGACTACCTGAGGGAGGGCCCGTGACGCGCGTCGTGGTCACCGTGATGCCGAAGGCCGGGGTGCTGGACCCCCAGGGCCAAACCGTGGAAGGCGCCCTCGGGCGCCTCGGCTTCGGCGGCGTGAGCGACGTCCGGGTCGGCAAGCGCATCGAGCTGGAGGTCGGTGGCGACGACCCGCTCGCCGCGGTCCACGAGATGTGCGAGCGCTTGCTCGTGAACGCCCTGATCGAGGACTACGACGTGCGCGCCGAGTCGTGAGCGTCGCCGTTCTGCGGTTTCCGGGGTCGCTCGATCACGAGAGCGCCCAGCGCGCGGTGGAAAGCGTCGGCGGCATCGCCACGTCGGTCTGGCACGCCGACGCGGAACTGCCCGCCGGGGTCGGAGCCGTCGTTGTCCCCGGAGGCTTCTCCTACGGTGATCACCTGCGCCCCGGGGCTGTGGCGAGCCGCGCGCCGATCATGGGCGCCGTCCGGCGCCACGTCGACCGGGGCGGGCTCGTGCTCGGAATATGCAACGGCTTCCAGGTCCTGTGCGAAGCCGGGTTGCTGCCGGGCGCGCTGCGACCGAACGCCACGTTGACCTTCGTCTGCCGTCAGGCCTCCGTGGAGGTCGCCGACGATGGCAGCCCGTGGACCGCCCCGCTCGGCGTGGGGGCGCGTCTCTCGATCCCGATCAAGAACAACCAGGGCGCCTGGTTCGGGCACCCCGAGATCGACCGTGTGGCGCTGCGTTACGTCGGCGACGACCGGTTGGGGTCGGTCACGGCCGCGGCCGGCGTCCTGGACGAGTCGGGGCGCGTCCTCGGCCTGATGCCCCATCCGGAGGAGGCCTGTGATCCACTGCTGGGCTCCACGGACGGGCAATCGCTGTTCGGCGTCGCGGCGGCCGCGTGAGCGGCGCAACGAAACCGAAGCATCGCGCGCTCGGTCTGACCGACCGCGAGGCGGAGCGCATCACGGCGCTCCTCGACCGCGAGCCCACCGACCCCGAGCTGGTCATGTTCAGCCTTATGTGGAGCGAGCACTGCTCCTACAAGCACAGCCGCCGCCTGCTGGGACGCTTCCCCTCCGAGGGGCCCGGCGTCCTTCAGGGCCCGGGGGAGAACGCGGGCGTCGTCGAGATCGAGCCCGGCCGGGCGCTGGCCCTGAAGATCGAGAGCCACAACCACCCCTCGGCCGTGGAGCCGTTCGAAGGCGCGGCGACCGGGGTCGGCGGCATCGTTCGCGACATTCTGGCGATGGGCGCGCGGCCCATCGCGCTGCTCGACAGCCTGCGGTTCGGCGAGCTGCGGAGCGCGAGAAGCCGCCACCTCTTCGTGCGCTCGGTGGCAGGCATCGGCCACTACGGCAACTGCATCGGGGTGCCAACGGTCGGCGGAGAGGTGGCGTTCGACGACCGCTACGAAGACTCGTGCCTCGTCAACGCCATGTGCGTGGGCGTCGTGGAACCGGGACGCGTTCTGCGCGCCGCGGCATCGGGGGCCGACAACGCGGTGGTGCTGATCGGCAACCGCACCGGCGCCGACGGCATCGGGGGCGCGAGCATCCTGGCGTCGGCGGAGCTCGACGAGGACGAGGACCGGCGGCCGTCCGTCCAGGTCAGCGACCCCTTCACCGAGCGCAAGCTCATGGACTGCTGCCTGGAGCTCGCCTCGTCAGATCTCCTCGTCGCCCTTCAAGACCTCGGCGCGGCCGGACTCACAAGCGCATCGAGCGAGATGGCCGCCAAGGGCGGGGTCGGGATCGACATCGATCTGGATGCCGTTCCGCTGCGGCAGGCGCTCACCCCGGCCGAGATCCTCGTGTCCGAGAGCCAGGAGCGCATGCTCGCTGTGGTCGAGCCACGCTTGCTCGACGAGGTGATTCGGGTGTGCCGCCGATGGGAGCTGGACGCGACCCGAATCGGCGTCGTCACCGACGACGGTGACCTTGTCGCGCGGAGCGGCGGCGAGGTCGTCGCGAGGATCCGCGCGACGTCCCTCACCGACGAGGCGCCCGCCTACCGCGTGGCGCTCCATGCCCCGTCGCCCTCCGAGCCGCTGGATCTGGCCGACGTCCCCGAGCCCACCGACCTGGCGACCGCCTGGCGCGAGCTGCTCGGTCGCCCGAACGTGGCGAGCAAGCGGTGGGTCTTCGAGCAGTACGACCACCTCGTGGGCGCGAACACCATCGTTCGGCCCGGCGGCGACGCGGCGGTGGTGCGGCTGCCGGGATCAAACCGCGCGATCGCCCTCACGACCGACTGCGCGGAGCGACACGCCGAGCTCGACGCGCGAGGCGGCGGCGCGGCGTCCGTGCTGGAGGCGGCGCGCAACATCGCGGCGGTCGGCGCGCGCCCGCTCGCGGCGACAGACTGCCTCAACTTCGCCAATCCCGAGAAGGGCTCCACGGGTTGGCGTTTGCGCGAGGTCATCGAGGGAATGTCCCAGGCGCTCGAGGCGCTCGGGATCCCCATCGTGTCCGGCAACGTCTCTCTCTACAATGAGAGCCCTGCACGAGCGATCTACCCAACCCCGGTGGTGGGCATGGTTGGCGTCATCGAGGACGCCGCGGCGCGCGTCGGCCACGGCTTCGTCGACTCCGGAGATGTCGTGCTGATAGCCGGCGGTGGGCGGCCACGCCTCGACGCCAGCGAATGGCTCGGGGAGGCTCGTGGCTGTCCGGACCGTCCCGACGCGGCGAGCGAGGCGAGGCTCTGCGAGCTGCTGGCGCGCGCGGGAGAGCGGCGGCTGGTGCAAAGCGCGCACGACGTCTCCGGAGGCGGGGTCGCGGTGGCCCTCGCCGAGTGCGCGATCGCGGGCCGGCTCGGCGCCGACGTGGAGTTGCCCGTCGAACGGCGGGCGGACGAGGCGCTCTTCGGCGAGGGCGGCGGCCGCGTCGTCGTGACGTGTCGTCCTCGGAACCTCGACGCCCTCCGCGACGCCGCCGGGGGCGTGCCGCTCACCGAGATCGGAACGGTCGGCGGGGATCTGCTTCGTGTGCGCATCGGCTCCGATATGGCGGAACTCTCCGTGGCCGATGCGACCAACGCCTACGAAGCGGGCATCCCGGAGGTTGTCGCGTGAGCGCTCGCGACGGCGACCGTCCCCGGGAGGCGTGCGGCGTCTTCGGCGTCCGCGCGCCGGGTCGCGACGTGGCGCGCCTCGCCTTCTTCGCCCTCCACGCGCTCCAGCACCGCGGCCAAGAGAGCGCGGGCATCGCGACCGCGGATGGATCCCACGTCACCGTGCAGCGCGACCTCGGGCTCGTGGACGATGTCTTCGACGAGCCGTCGCTCAGGAGCCTGACCGGCGACGCGGCCATCGGACACGTTCGCTACTCCACGACGGGGGCGAACAACTGGGAGAACTCCCAGCCCGTCGTTTGCGGCCGGGACAGCGGGATCATCGCGCTGGGGCACAACGGCAACCTCACGAACGCCGACCGTCTCCGCGGCGAGTTGGTGGGCAACGGGGCGTCCGTCAGCGCCGGCAGCGACTCCGAGCTCATCGCCGCCCTCCTCGCCGCACAGCCCGGCAACCTGCTCGACGCCGTGTGCGCCACGATGCCGCTCCTTCAGGGCGCTTACTCGGTGGTCGCCCTCACCGAGGACGAGCTGGTCGCCTTCCGCGACCCCTACGGCGTGCGCCCGCTGGCGCTCGGCCGCCTGGCCGACGAGGGCTGGTGCGCAGCGTCGGAGACGTGCGCCCTCGATCAGGTGGGCGCGGAGTTCGAGCGCGAGGTCCGCCCGGGCGAGGCTGTGCGCATCGGCGTCGCAGGGACGGAGAGCCGCCAGGCCATGGCGCCGGCCGGTCCGCGCCTGTGCATCTTCGAGAGCATCTACTTCGCCCGCCCGGACAGCCTCCTTGACGGGCAGACGGTGTGGGAGTCCCGGCATGACATGGGAAGGGAGCTGGCGCGCGAGAGTGGCATCGCCGCGGACCTCGTCGTGGGGCTCCCCGACTCGGGTACGCCCGCGGCCATCGGCTACGCGCGCGAGTCCGGCATTCCCTACGCCGAGGCGGTCGTGCGAAACCGCTACGTGGGTCGCAGCTTCATCCAGCCCGATCCGGAACTGCGCCAACAGGGCGTCCGCCTGAAGTTCAACCCTCTGCCATCTGTCATCGGTGGCAAGCGCCTGGTCGTCGTCGACGACTCCATCGTGCGCGGGACGACCACGCGCAAGACGGTTGCCATGCTGCGCGAGGCCGGCGCCGCCGAGGTCCACATTCGCGTGTCGAGCCCGCCCATTCTCTGGCCGTGCTACTACGGCATCGACATGGCGGACCGCGAGGAGCTGCTCGCCGCGCACAACACGCCGGAGCAGATCGCCGAGCTGACGGCGGCCGACAGCGTGGCGTATCTCTCGCTCCCCGGCCTTCAGCGGGCGATCGGGCGACCCTCGGACGGCTTCTGTCGCGCCTGCTTCACCGGGGAGTACCCCATTCCGGTGCCGGACGCGTCGGACAAACTTCGCTTCGAGGGGGCGGGTGCGACGGTAAGTCCAGCCTGATGGACGACCCCATCTCGTACCGCGCCGCGGGCGTCGACATCGACGCCGCCCGGCGCCATGCGACGGCGATCGCTCCGCTCGTGGCCGGCGGCACCGCGGGCTTCGCCGCCGCACGGCCCCTCCCCGCGGACATGAGGAACCCGCTCATCGTCACCGCCGCCGACGGGGTGGGCACCAAACTGCTCCTCGCTCGCGCGCTCGGCTGGGTGGAGGGGCTCGGTCAGGATCTGGTGGCGATGTGCGTCAACGACCTGGCCTGCACCGGCGCCGACGCGCTGGGCTTCCTGGATTACCTCGCCGTCGGAGCGCTCGACGCCGACGAGGCCATGACGCTCATCGCCGGCATCGCGGAGGCGTGCGCCGCCTCGGGCTGCGAGCTGGTCGGCGGCGAGACGGCCGAGATGCCCGGCCTCTATGCTCCCGGCCACTTCGACCTCGCCGGCTTTGCGTACGGGGTCGTGGAACGCGACGAGCTGTGGGGTCCACATCGCGTCCAGCCCGGCGACCTCGTGGTCGGCATTCCGAGCAGCGGGCTGCACTCCAACGGGTTCACGCTGGTGCGAGCGCTCGTCGATCAGGGGGCGCTCGCGCCGAACCCGACGCTCCTTCTCGCCCCCACGCGCCTCCACGCACCCGAGCTCGCCGCCCTCCGGCGGGCCGGCGTCCCGGTCCACTCGGCCGCCCACATCACCGGAGGCGGGCTGGCCCAGAACCTTCCGCGCGCGATGCCGGAAGGCCTGCGCGCGGCCCTCGATCCCGCGACGTGGTCCATCGGGCAGGCGGCCGAGGCGATCCTCGCCACCGAACGCGTGAGCCTGGACGACGCGTGGGCCACCTTCAACATGGGCTTGGGGATGTGCGTCGTCGTTCCGCAGTCCGCCCTCGACGGGGCCTTGGCCGTCATCGGGGACGCCCGGACCGTGGGATGGGTTGAGGAGGGCGAACCGGGGGTGCGGTTTGCCTGAGCCCTTCCGGGTCGGCGTTCTGGTGTCCGGATCGGGAACGACCCTGCAGAGCCTGATCGATGCGGGCGCGAAGGGCGGGGCGCGCTTTCGAATCGTGCAGGTCGTCAGCTCCAAGCCCGATGCCCCCGCGCTCGATCGCGCGAAGCGGGCGGGGATCCCGGCGCGGGTCGTCACCCAGGGCGACGACGGGCGGGAGGCGCGCGATCGACGGCTGGCCGACGTGGTGGCAAAGACGCGGCCCGGACTCATCGTGCTCGCGGGGTGGATGAGCATCCTGACGAGCACGTTCCTCGACCGGTTCCCGGACCGGGTCATCAACCTCCACCCGTCGCTCCTTCCGGCGTTTCCGGGCATGCGTCCCATCCCGGACGCACTGGAGTGGGGCGTGCGCTACACGGGGGTCACGGTGCACTACGCGGAGGAGGTCGTGGACGGGGGTCCGCCGATCCTGCAGGAGCCAGTGCCGGTTCTGTACGGTGACACGCAAGAATCGCTACGCGAGCGAATCCGTGAGGTTGAGCACCGGCTGGTGCCGCAGGCGGTAGGGCTGTTCGCGGAGGGTCGGGTCACACGCGATCCCACTCGCCGCCGGCAGGTCCTCATCAGGGACGGGGGGCCCGAGTGAGAGTACGTCGCGCGCTCATCTCGGCGTCGAGCAAGGATCGTCTGGATCAACTGGCCGGGGCCCTCAAGGATCTCGGCATCGAGGTGCTGTCGACGGGGGGCACCGCCACGAAGCTGGAAGAGCTGGGCGTCTCGGTGACGAGCGTCGAGTCCGTCACGGGCCAGGGGGAGATCCTCGGGGGGCGTGTCAAGACCCTCCACCCCAAGATCCACGGCGCCATCCTCGCTCGGCCCGATCACGAAGGTGATGCGGCGGAGTTGGAGCGCGCGGGCATCGAGGAGATCGATCTCGTCGTGGTCAACCTCTACCCCTTCGAGGAGTGGCTCACGCGCCAAGGGGCGACCCACGACGAACTCATCGAGCACATCGATGTCGGCGGCCCCGCGCTGATCCGCGCCGCGGCCAAGAACCACGCGCGCGTCGGGATCGTGACCAGCCCATCGCAGTACGACGAGATCGCCGCCGAGCTGCGCGCGTCCGGCGGGGAGCTTGGGGAGAGCACGCGCCGGCGCCTCGCCGCCGAGGCCTTCGCGCAGACCGCCCGCTACGACGCCGCGATCGCGGACTGGCTCGCCAGCGCCGAGGATGATTTCCCCCAGTCGATCATGCTCGGCTTCGACCGCGTGAGAGACCTGTCCTACGGCGAGAACCCGCACCAGAGGGCCGCCTTCTACGTGGAGCTCGGAGCCCGCACCCACCTTCTCGCGCGCGTGGAGCGGATCCACGGCAGGGAACTCTCGTTCAACAACCTCGGCGACCTCGATGCCGGTCGGAGCCTGCTCAGCGAGTTCGAGCTGCCCGCGTGCGTCGTCATCAAGCACAGCAACCCCAGCGGCGTCGCCGTCGCGGGGAACGTGCTCGACGCCTACCGGCGGGCTCGCGACGGCGACCCGCTGTCCGCCTACGGAGGGGTGATCCTGGTCAACCGCACCGTCGACGGGGAGCTCGGCGAGCTGCTCGCAGACACTTTCGTCGAGGTGCTCATGGCGCCCGATTTCGACGATGACGCGCTCGCCGCGCTCACCCGGAAGCCCAACACGCGCATCCTTCACAACCGCGAGCGGCGGCGCTTCAATCCCGGCGAGCGAGACTTCCGGCGGGTCGTCGGCGGGCTTCTCGTCCAAGACCGCGACTCGGAGAGCGAGGACCGCGAGTCGATGCTCGTGGCGACGGAGACCGCGCCCACCGAGCGGCAATGGGGCGACCTCATCTTCGCGTGGCGTGTCGCGAAGCACGTCAAGAGCAACGCCATCGTGCTGGCGAAGGATCTCGCGACGGTTGGCATCGGGGCGGGACAGATGAGCCGCGTCGACTCGGTCGAGCTCTCGGTCAAGAAGGCCGACGGACGCGCCGACGGCGCGGTGTTGGCGAGCGACGCCTTCTTCCCGTTCGCCGACGGACCGGAGGCCGCGCTCGACGCGGGGGTCACCACCCTCGTTCAGCCGGGCGGATCGATCCGGGACGACGAGGTCATCGCCGCCATGGACGAACGCGGAGCCTCCATGGTCCTTACCTCCCGCCGCCACTTTCGCCACTGACGGGCGGACGAGGGGGCTGCGACAGGCCCGGAAACGGCCGATCGGGCAGGATCAGGGCCGCTACGGCGGTAGTCTCAAGCCCATGAACGTCGGTGTTCCTGCCGAGATCAAGCCAGACGAGTACCGCGTCTCCCTGACGCCGGCCGGCGCCGATGAGCTTGTGCGGCGCGGGCACGTCGTCTGGATCGAGCACGGCGCCGGCGAGGGGGCGTCCTTTGCCGACAGCGCCTACGAGCGGGTGGGAGCGCGCGTCGGGGACTCGGAGGCGGCGTGGGGATGCGACCTCGTCCTGAAGGTCAAGGAGCCCCAAAGAGCGGAGTATGGCTTTCTCCGCGACGACCAGACGCTCTTCACCTATCTGCACCTCGCCGCCGACCCGGCCGTGGCGGCAGCCCTCCGACGAGCCGGAACGGCGGCCATCGCGTACGAGACGGTGGAGGACGACGCCGGCCAACTGCCGCTGCTCGCGCCCATGAGCGAAGTGGCCGGGCGCTTGGCCGTGCAGGCCGGCGCGCGTCACCTCGAGACACCTTCGGGAGGGCGCGGAGTGCTGCTCGGCGGCGTCGCCGGGGTCGCCCCGGGATCGGTGGTCATCCTCGGGGGCGGCATCGTCGGAACCAACGCGGCCATCGTCGCCACGGGCATGCAGGCCCACGTGGCGATTCTCGATGTCGACCTCATCCGGCTCCGCGAACTCGAGGTGGGCCTGGGCGGGCGCGTGACGCTGCTGCATTCGACGCAGCTCGGCATCGCCGAGGTCGTGGAAGAGGCCGATCTGGTCATCGGGGCCGTACTGGTGCCGGGTGCCCGCGCGCCACGGCTGGTCAGCCGTGAGCTCGTGGCGCGCATGAAGCCGGGGTCGGTGATCGTGGACGTCGCCGTCGACCAGGGCGGCTGCGTCGAGACCGCGCGCCCCACGACGCACTCCGACCCCACCTACGTCGTCGACGAGGTCATCCACTACTGCGTGAGCAACATGCCCGGAGCGGTGCCCGTCACGTCGACCAAGGCCCTGACCAGCGCCACCTTGCCGTATGTGATCGCCCTGGCTGATCTGGGCCTCGACGGCGCGATCGAGCGGTACTCGGGACTCGAGGCCGGCGTCAACGTCCGCGACGGAAGCATCGTCAATCCGGCCGTCGCCGAGGCGCTCGCGAGCTGAGGCGGGCCGTGATTGGGGGAGCCGGGCGAGATGGCTCGCCGTGTCATCAACGCCCGGCCGTGCATGGCACTTCGACAGGTGAGCGTCGTCCCCTCGCGGCAGCGCGGATAGCGCCGGCGCCGGCTCCCCCCGGGATGCCACGCCCATGGCGCAGCCACTGAGCCAGGGGCCCACCGAGGGCCTGACCGGAGCCGAGGCGCGGCGGCGGCGGGCGAGCCGCGGAGCCGCCGAGAAACCGGCGAGCAGCCGCTCGTGGGTCAGCATCCTGAGGGCCAACCTCCTCACCGTCTTCAATGCCGTGCTGCTCGCTTTCGGCATTCTGACGCTGGCTCTCGGAGACCCTCGAGATGCGATCTTTCTTGCGATTCTGGTCGTCAACGCAGCGATCGGGATCGCGCAGGAGGCGCGGGCGAAGCGGAGCCTCGATCGCCTGGCGGCACTCGTCGCACCCTCCGCGACCGTCGTTCGCGACGGTCTCCCGCTCGTGGTCGACGTCGACGAGGTGGTGGAAGGTGACCTCGTGCGGATCCAGGCGGGGGACCAGGTGGTCGCCGACGGAACGCTGGTCGCGGTCGAGGACCTCAGCCTGGACGAGTCCGTCCTGACCGGCGAGAGCCACTCCGTATCGCGCGACCCGGGCGAGAAGGTTCGATCGGGATCGTTCGCCGTGGAGGGAGCCGGCGAGTACGTCGCGTCCAAGGTGGGCGACCAGACCTACGCGGCGCGGCTCGTGGGCGAGGCCCGGGAGTTCCGCCACCCTCGCTCGCCGCTGGAGCGCGCGCTGGATCGCCTGATCGTCATCCTGAGCGTCGCCATGGTGCCGCTCGGAGTCCTGCTCGCCTGGTCGCTTTTCACACAGAACGTCGGAACGAGGGAGGCCGTGTCGACGGCCGTTGCGGGGGTCGTGACGATCGTTCCCGAAGGCCTCGTGCTGCTGACCGCAATCACGTACGCGGTGGCTTCGCTCCGTATCGCGCGACGCGGCGTGCTGACCCAGCAGCTGAACGCGATCGAGTCGCTGGCCGCAGCCGATGTCGTGTGCCTGGACAAGACGGGCACCCTGACCGAGGACCGCCTGCGGGTCGTCGCCCTCGTCCCGGCGGCGGGCGTGCTCGAGGCGGAACTCCGAAGCTCGCTCGGCCGCTATGCGGCGGCCTCGCCGACCGAGAGCTCGACCATGAAGGCCATCGCGGAGGAGGTGGCGGACGTCGAGGCGCAGGAGCCCTCGGCGACCGTGCCGTTCTCGTCACGGCGGCGCTGGAGCGCGGCGCGTTTCGGCGAGCGAACCATCGTGATGGGCGCTCCCGAGCACTTCGATCTGGCCGAGCTCGGCGGCCGGGTCCGTCTCGAGTCCGAAGCGGGGCGGCGCGTGCTGGCGCTGATGGAGGGTGACGCAGAGCTTGGCAGACCCGCCGCCGACGAGCCGCCCCCGAGCGGGCTCACCCCGCTCGGGCTGGTCGTCCTCGCCGAAAGGCTTCGCGAGGACGCCCGCGAGACGGTCGCGTTCCTCCGCGAGCAGGGAGTCGAGGTCCGGGTCATCTCCGGAGACGCCCCCGCGACCGTCGGAGCGATCGCCGCGGACGCGGGAATACCCTCGGGAGGGGGCGCGGTCGACGGGCGCTCCCTGCCAGACGATCCCGCGGAGCTCGACCGCGCGCTCGACCGCGCGCTGGTGGTGGGGCGCATCTCCCCGGACGGGAAGAGGCGCTACATCGAAGCGCTCGTGGCACGGGGTCGCTACGTGGCGATGATCGGCGACGGCGTCAACGACGTGCCGGCCCTGAAAGCGAGTCGTCTGGCGATCGCGCAGGGGGCTGGGTCGCAGATGGCGCGGGCGATCTCGGACGTCGTCCTGGTCACGAGTGGCTTCGGCGCCATCCCGCCCATGATCGCGGAGGGGCGCAAGTTGCTTCGCAACCTCCAGCGGGTGGCCAAGCTGTTCGTCACCAAGTCCGTTCTCGCCGCGTTCTTGATCCTGACAGTCGGCCTGGCGAGCGAGAGCTACCCGTTCGAGCCTCGACACCTGACGCTCGCGTCGGCGATCACGATCGGCATCCCGGCGTTTCTGCTCGCGCTCGCACCGAGTGCCGGCGCGTGGCGACCCGACAACTTCCTCCGGGAGCTCGCGCGGTTCGCGGTGCCCGCGGGGACCGCCGCCGGCTTTGGGGTCGTCGCGAGCTATCTGCTGTCGCTCAACCTGCTCAAGCTCAGCCCCACCCAGTCCAGCACGGTCGCCGTCACCGTCCTGGTGGGCGTGGGGCTCTATCTGATCGTGGTGCTCGAAAGCTCCACGAAGGTGCGCTCCTACGTGGTCAGCGGCATGGTGGCGACATTGCTCGCGCTCTACTTCCTGGTGCTGTCGCTGGCGGGCGGGAGGGAGTTCTTCGACGTCGCCGTTCCGGGGCCGGCGATTCTGCTGGCATCCCTCGCCGGCATCGCCCTGGCGATCATCGGCCTCGTCCTGACCGACGAGCGGTTCGTTCCCTATCGCTCTCCCGATCCGTAGGGCTCGACGGCCGGCGGACTCGTGACGGCCACGCGCATCGCAGCCAGGCCCAGGGCAAGGAGCGTCAGCGCGGCGCTCACGACGCACCAGGGGCAGATCGCGTCGATGATCGCGAGCTCGACCCAGGTGAGCCAGACCGAGAAGCCGGCTCCCACGATGCCGACGAACAAGCCGAGGGATCGACCGGGCGCTCCGGGAAGGACGGCCGCTCCAAGCAGACCCGCGTAGGCCGCGAGGCCGAGCAGGGCGACGGGAACGCCGAGCACCTCGGCGTACGCGCTCTCCTGAACGATGGCGCAGTCGCCGCCGACCACGCAGGTCAGAGTCTGACCCTGAAAGCGCACCGCGACCAGGTAGCCGGACACGCCCAGGCCCACGGTCGCCACGACGCCGAGCGCGACACGGAGAGCGCGTTCCATGCCTTGCCGTGCGGGACGTCGGCTAGCCGACGTCCC
>JAUVQP010000019.1 GCA_030598075.1 Miltoncostaeaceae bacterium
CCCTCCCCCAGCCGGTCGTCCGTGACATAGCGGAGCCCGAGGCGCTCTCGTTGGGCGACGCGAGCTTTTCGGATGGAGGCTCCGGCCAGCTTGATGTCGCCGCTCGACGGGCGCCGATGCCCGGCGATGCACTCCGCGAGCTCTCGCTGCCCGTTGCCGTCCACGCCGGCCACTCCGAGCACCTCGCCGACGTGCACCGTGATCTGCACGTCATGGAGCCCCATCTCGCCCGGTCCTCCCTCGGCGCTGAGGCCGACGAGCTCGAGCAGGGGCTCCTTGGACGCGACTCGCGGAGCCGGTGCCGTCGCCTCGCCAAGTGCGATGTCGACCACCGCGGCGTCGCCGGGCTCGTCGCCGAACATGAGCGACACGATGCGGTCCTCCAACTCCTCCGCGGTCGACGAGCGCAGCTCGTCCGGTTGGATGTCCCCGACCACGCGTCCTTCTCGGAGCACCGACACACGGTCGCCCATGGATGTTGCCTCGTGAAGCTTGTGCGTGATGAGCACCACGGCCAGCCCACTTTCCGTGAGGCCGCGAATCACCTTCGCCAACTCCTCGACGCCCTGCGGCGTCAGCATGGACGTGGGCTCGTCGAGGATGACGACCTTGGAGCCACGCCACAGCGCCTTGATGATCTCGATCTGCTGTTGCTTTCCCAGCGCCAGCGCTCCGGCCGTCGCGTCGGGGTCGACGTCCGCGCCGAGCGTGCTGGCGATCTCTTCGAGCCGCACCCTCGCCGCGACCTCGTGGAGTCGCACCTCGCCTTCCGCACCGAGCATGAGGTTCTCGAGGACGGTGAGCGTCGGCACGAGGGTCGTGTGCTGGTAGACCATGCCGATGCCGAGGTCGAGTGCCCGCCGGGGCGAGTCGATGTGCACCTCCTCGCCGTCGACGAGAATGTGCCCCGAATCCGGGGCGATCATCCCCGAGAGGATGCTCATCAGCGTGGACTTGCCGGCCCCGTTCTCGCCGAGGAGGCAGTGGACCTCGCCGGCCGCCAGCGAGAGGTGCACGCGGTCGTTGGCGAGCACCCCGGGATAGGCCTTGGTGATGTCGACGAGCTCGACCGCGGGGGTGCTCGCCGACCGCTTGTCCCCTTGTGAAGTCAGTGAGCCTCCCGCGCTCGCCGGGCCCACACGGACCCGGCCGAAGCCGGGTCCGTGTCGCCGCGATGGACTAGCTGTTGATCAGCGCTTGGACCTCCTCCAGCGTGGCGGTCTCGGGAACCTCGATCTCGCCGGCCGCGATCTGCGTCTGGGCCTCGTCGACCTGGTCCCAGACGGAGTCGTCGGCCTTGTCCGTGCGCAACAGCGAGATGCCGTTGTCGACGCTCAGGACGTAGCCCTGCTCGCCGAAGGTGCCGGCGTCGATGTCGCCGACGGCCTGCTCGAACACCGGAGTGAAGTTCCACAGCACCGAGGATAGGAGCACGCCCTCCTCGTCGACACTGGTCTTGTCGCCGATGACGTCGATGAAGTAGACCTGCTCGGCGCCGGCCGGCGGGGTCGCCGTCTCGACGGCCTGGAGCATGCCGAACGACGCTCCGTCACCCATGCCGAACACGATGTCGGATCCGGCGGCGATGACGCTCGAGGTGACGCGCCGGCCTCCGGCGGCGTCCGCGTATGCCGCCTGACCGATCTGGGCGAGGCGGAAGTTCATGTCGGGGTTGACGCTGCGGGCACCGGCGACGAAGCCGCCGGACTGCTTGTACCAGTTGCTGTCCGCGGCCGAGACCACGATGCCCAGGGTGTTGGTGGCGGTGACGTTGGCGGCGAGGATGCCGGCAAGGTAGGCGCCCTGCTGGCTCGCCGTCTCGATGTCGCCCACCTCGCCCGGGACGTTCGCGTCCGGAGCGTCGTAGACCAGGGTCGGCACGTCAAATTCGGCCGCGACCTTCGGCGCGATCGTGTTGTAGCCGCTCGCCTGGGCGATGATCAGGTTGGAGCCGCTCTGGGCCAGACGGCGTAGAACCGGCTCGACGTTCTCGTAGCCGATCCCGTCCGCGACGTCGACCTCGGCACCGACGGCAGTGGCCGTGGCCTCTGCGCTCTCGACGCCCTGCTGGTTCCAGCCGAAGTCGTTCGCCTCTTCCGGAGCGGCGATGCCGATCTTGCTGACCGTGGCCGAGACTTCGACCTCGTCCTCTCCGCTGTCGTCGTCGTCGTCGCCGCACGCGGCGAGCGCGAAAGCGGCCAGCACGACCGCCATCGCGACGGCGAGCCAGATGAATGCCCGGCGCCTTCTCATGTGGGATCTCCTTGTTCGTGGTCGGGAAGATGAGTTCGCGTTCGCTTCTCGTGGGTGAAGAGGGGTGGCGCCGAGGGTCCCGGCGGCCCTGGTGCATCAGGCCGCATGGAGCATCTCCTCGACCCCGAACAGGCGGATGGAGTTCTCGCCGAGCACGCGGTTCACGTCCGCGTCCGAGAGGCCCGAGACGCGGACCTTCTGAAGCTCGACGGACGGGTGATGAAAGGGTGCATCGGAGCCGTACAGCACGCGTTCCGGTCCCACGCGCTCCACGGCCTCCTTGATCTTGGTGTGCATGGGCATGCCGGAGGTCTCGAGAAAGACGTGCGGGTTGCGCTCGGCGACGTCGATGGCGCCATTGATGTAGACGATGTTCCCATGGCCCATGTGCCCGAGGATGAGGCGTAGCGCGGGAAACTCGACGACCGCTTCCTCGATGCTCCAGGGCAGCGTGAAGATGGGGTGGCCGCAGTGAACGAGGACGGGGAGGTCCCGCTCGACGAGCGCCTCGTAGAGCGGGTGCAGCATGGGGTCGTTCGGGTGGTAGCCGTCGAGCAGGGGGTGCAGCTTCACCCCGAGAAAGCGGGGGTGCTCGAGCAGCTCGCACGCAGCATCGAGATGCCCCTCCTCGCGCGGGTTGACCCACACGAGGCCCCACGCCCCGGGGACGGCGTCGACGATGGCGCGCACCATGTCGTTGCGGGGGTGGAAGACGCACCCCCCGGCGTAGTGGTGCTCGCGCATGAGCTCCGCCAGCCCGCCCTGATCCAGACGCACATCGAAGAGCGGGAACTCCCCCACATGCATGTGCGCGTCGAAGATCATGGAGCGGCCCGTCCGCTGCTTCTGCGGCGCGGGGCCCGCCGGGGCGGCGCGGTCGCCTCTTGATTGTCGACAATCGACATGGGACGCTTTTCTACCACGCGTGATCGATGGGGCGCAATGCCCTTATCTCGATCCACCCGGCGATCCGTCGCCGGCCCGGCGATCGTGAGGCCACGCCGACCGGACTCCTCAACCCGAAGGAACGAGTGACGCCGCGAGTCGAGAACCTCACCCTCTGGCAGCGGGTTCACGGGCGGCTCCGCGAGGAGATCCTCGCCAACCGGCTGCGCCCCGGCCAGGAGCTCACCGAGCAGGCCCTCTCGGCCCAATTGGGGGTCAGCAGGGCCCCGGTTCGCGAGGCGCTCGGACGGCTGGCGCAGGAGGGCTTGGTCACGATCCGCCCTCGGCGGGGCGCGGTCGTCGCGGAGGTCACGCCCGAGGACTTCCTCGAGGCCTACCAGACCCGCGAGGCGCTCGAGGCGCTGGCCATCCGACTGGCGATGCCGCGACTCGGCGCCGCGGACCTCGCCGAGCTCGATCGGCTCATCGCCGAGCAGGCCCAGTTGGCCGAGGCGCACGACGTCGACGCCTTCTTCGAGTCCAACGGGCACTTCCATGAGCTCATCGTGCGCCTGTCGGGCAACCGGACCCTCCTCGACATCTACCAGCAGCTCACGGCCCGGGTGCGGCGCTATCGGACCAAGTCGCTGGCGCTGCGCGGCTCTCTCGCGCGGTCCGTCGAAGAGCATCGCTCCCTCGTGCGGGCGATCGAGAGGGGTGACGTCGACGAGGCGGTCCGACTGCTGGTCGAGCACATCCGGGTCCCGCAGCACCGCCTGGACGAGGGCGGCGAGACCGAGCTCGTTCTCAAGGAGGCGGTGCCGGCATGAGCCGCCCGCGGTTTGGCGTCAACCTCAACAACCGCGAGCCGCTTATCGCGCCCGACTACGACCTGCCCATGCTGCTCGCCCTCTCCGAGCGGGTCGAGGAGCTTGGCTTCGACTCCGTGTGGCTCGGCGACAGCCTGTTCTCCAAGCCCCGCCTCGAGCCGATCGCGCTGCTGTCGGCCATCTCGCAGCGGACCGAGCGGGTGTCCCTCGGAACCGCGTGCATGGTCTCCTCCACCCGTAATCCGCTCTATCTGGCGTTGGAGTGGGCGACGCTCGACCAGCTCTCCGGCGGTCGCACGATCCTCGGGGCTGGGATGGGCAACCCCGAGGAGGGCGTGCGTCGGGAGTTCGCGGCGCTCGGCCTCGACTACAAGAGGCGCTCCGCGATCTTCGAGGAGGGGTTGGCCGCGCTGCGCGCCCTGTGGAGCGAAGGGCGCGTCGACTTGGCCGGGGAGCACTTCCAATACGACGACATCGCGTTCTACTCCGGCACCGAGCTGGGGCCCCTCATGCCGGTCCAGTCTCCCCCGCCCATCTGGGTCGTGTCGAACCCCCGGCTCGTCGGCGACGCCCCGAAGGAGGTCATGGAGCGGCGCCTCCGAGCGGCGTGCCGACGCATCGTCACCTACGGCGACGGCTGGATGACCTGTTGCCGAGCCACGCATCGCGACGAGTTCATCGAGCAGCTCGGCTGGATACGCCGCATCGGCGACGAGCTCGGCACCGATACCGACGACCTCACGATCTCCTACCAGGTCACGATGAACCTGGGAGACTCGGCGGACGAGGCCCGCCGCGACTTCGACGACTACATCTCCAGGTACTACCCCGAGCTCTCGCGCTCGATGGACCTCTCCGACTGGGGTCCCGTCGGCACTCCCGACCAGATCGCCGACTGGCTCGCGGCGTTCTCGGAGGCCGGCGTCGACCACTTCATCTGCCGCTTTGGCGCGATCGACCAGTTCGGCCAGGTGGAGCGCTTCGCGAGCGAAGTGCTCCCGCGTTTCGTCCCGGACCCCGTGAGGTAGTGAAATGACCGTCACCCGTGATGCTCTTCAGAAGGACGCCGCGCTGGTCGTGGACGTCTGCATGTCGGTCGAGAAGGACGACGTCGTCACGATCATCTGCGACGACGAGCACCGTCAGCAGGCGGCCGTCATCGCGGATGTCGTCGTGGACAGAGGTGGCTGGCCCGTCGTCATGAACAACGAGACGCAGGTTCGCCGCGGGCGCGCCGACGTCCACTTTCCCATGGCGCCGCCCAGGAATCTGCACCAGGCCATGGTCAGCTCGGACGAGGTGATCATCGTGGCCAACCTGGAGTGGGCCAACCGCTTCGCGCACGTCGATGCGGTCAAGGAGACCTGCTTCGGCGCCAACGCCAAGATCGCGTCCGTCGAGCCCGGCATGGGCAGCTGGGGGATCACCGAGGAGGACCTGCACCGGGCGATCGCCCGTGCGAAGAAGGCCATGGCCGTCCTCGACGGCAAGCGACACGTCCGTGTCACCACGCCGGCCGGCACCGACTTCACGGTGTCCATCGAGGGCCGCCCCTCGCTGGAGGTCACGCCGATCAAGCGGCGCGGCCAGATGATGGGCCCGCTGCCGCTGTGGGCCGAGGTCGCGTTCGCCGCGGTGGAGGACTTCACTCACGGCGTCGCGATGGTGGACGGCGTGATGCTCGGCATCGGCCTGGAGGGCCAGGTCGAGGAGCCGATCAAGTGGACGCTGGAGGGCGGTCGGTGCGTCTCCATCGAAGGCGGCGACGAGGCCGACCGTTTGAGGACTGCCATCTCGGGCGTCGAGAACGCCGACGTCGTGGGCGAGTTCGCCTTTGGGGTCAGCGACAAGGCGCCGTTCGGCACGCCATCCGAGAAGGGTCGGGTCGGCACGGTCCACCTCGCTCTGGGCGACAACCACAACGCCTACCCGGGTGGCCAGAACGTGTCCGCGCTTCACCTCGACGGGGTGTTCCTCGAGGCGACCATGCAGATCGTGGACGACGGCACGTACATCCTTCGGGACGGACAGTGGATGCTGTGAGCGAGGTCACCCGCGTCTCGCTCAACGACGTCGAGCCCATTCCGCTTCCCGGCGGCAGCTGGTCGCGCATGCTCGTCACGGGGGACCGGGTCCAAGGCGCCCGCAGCTCGCTCGGAACCTCGATCTTCACGGTGGGATCGGAGCTCCCCCCGGTCTGTCACGAGACCGAGGAGTTCGCCTACGTCGTAGCCGGCACGGGGGAGCTGCGCCTCGACGACGGCCCGGTGCCCTTCGGCCCCGGCGACGCCCTTCACATCCCGGCCGGCGTGTGGCACGGCATCTCGGTCACCGGAGACGAGGACGTGGCGATGGTCTTCGGCTTTCCGCATCCGGACTACCCGCCGACCGAGCGACGCTGATGACGGAGTCCGCGGTCGCGTCGGGCGCGGAGGGTCGCGCGGGCTCGGGCACCGATCTCGCGTCGATCGTCGCCTCCGGCTGCCGCGTTCTGGCCGGCAAGGGCTATGAGGACCTCACTTTGGGGCATCTCAGCGCACGCGAGAGCGGTGGGGCCGCCATTTACATGAAGCGGAAGGGGCTCGCGCTGGGCGAGGTCGAGCGGCAGGACGTCATCGAGCTCGATCTCGGCGGCAACCCGGTCAGCGCCGACGTCGACCTGGTCCACCTCGAGGCCGTCATCCACACGGAGATCTATCGAGCCCGGCCCGACGTGGGCGCGATCGTCCACGGTCACCCCCCTCACGCGACGGCTCTGGCCGCCACCGACGTCGATCTCGAGCTCCTCACCCACGACGCGGTGCTGTTCGCCGACGGCGTCGGCTGGTTCGAGTCGTCGGACCTGATCACCGCGCCGTCTCAAGGGGTGGGCGTCGCGGAGGCGCTGGGCGACAAGCGCGCTGTGCTGCTCAGGAACCACGGCGTCGTCTGCGTCGGCAAGGACGTCCCGTGGGCCGTGCTGACCGCCATCACGCTCGAGCGTTCCTGTCGGCTTCAGCTCGTCGCGTCGACCCTTGGTCGGTTGGAGCCGATTCCCAGAGACGAGGCGCGTCGCCTGGCGCCGGTCAAATACCGAGACGGGCTCGTGCAGGAGTACTGGAACGCCTGGCTCCGGCAGGTCGACTCGGGCGACGCCCCGGCGTGATCCTCGCGGCTACCGTCAACGGGCAGGCGGTGCGACTCGACGTCGAGCCCCAGGAGTTGCTGCTGGACGTCTTGCGTGAGCGCCTCGGGCTGACGGGCGCCAAGCGGTCGTGCGACGTCCAGGTGTGCGGCACCTGCACGGTGCTGGCGGACGGCCAGCCCATCAGCTCCTGCTGCACGCTCGCCGTGGACGCCGATGGTCGCGAGCTCACGACCATCGAGGGCTTTGCGTCGCAGCCGGAGTTCGCTGCGATCGAGGAGGCGTTCACGCGGCAGGTCGCGTCGCAGTGCGGCTTCTGCACGCCGGGGATGGTGCTCACCGTCGGGTCGCTGCTCGGTCAGGGGCGCATCGAGCCGGGCGAGGAGGGCGCGCGGCGGGCCGTCGAGGGCAACATCTGTCGCTGCACCGGCTACCGGGCCATCCTCGACGCCGTGCGAGAGCTGGCCGAGCGGTGACGGGGGCGACGGCCACGCGGACCGGTGCCGTCGGGCGCTCGGTGACGCGCGTCGACAGCGCCGTCAAGCTGCGCGGCGAGGCCCGCTACGTCGGCGACATGAGCGTCCCCGGGATGCTCCACGGACGGGTGCTCCGCTCCGACCGCCCCAGCGCACGCATCGTTGACATCGACGCCTCTGCGGCGAAGAGCATGGGCGGGGTCGTGTGCGTGCTAACGGGCGACGACCTGGCGGACATCGACCCGTACTACGGGCACGCCATCCGCGACCGTCCGATCATCGCGCTCGACCGGGTGCGGTTCGCGGGAGAGCCCGTCGCCGCCGTCGCAGCCCGGACCGCGGCCGACGCCGACGCGGCGCTGCTCGCCATACGCGTCCGCTACGACGACCGTCCCGCGGCCACCACGCTCGAGGCCGCCCTCGCGCCCGGTGCCACCCTGGTGCACGAGGGCGCGGTCCGGGGCGGCTCCTTCCACGGCCTCGGCGACCTGCCCGAGTCCGAGGGGAACGTCTGCTACACGTACGGCTTCGCCACAGGGGACATCGAGGCGGTCTTCGCGGCGGCGGACGTGGTCGTGGAGGGCGAGTACCGCTTTCCGTCGGCGTACCAGTACTCCATGGAGACGCACGCCGTCATCGCGAGCGTCGACGGCGAGGGCATTACGATGTGGGCCAACTGCCAGCACCCGTTCCTCGTGCGGGCGGAGATGGCGGCGGTGTTCGGAGAGCCCGTCTCGCGCGTGCGCATCATCGTGCCGTTTCTCGGCGGGGGCTTCGGCTCGAAGTCCTACACGCGCATGGAGCCGCTGACGATCGCGCTGGCGCGCAAGGCCGGCCGGCCGGTGAGGATCGTCAACTCCGTGGCCGAGTCCATGCTCACCTCGCGCCAGCACGCGATGACGGCTCGCATGCGCACGGCTGCGTCGTTGGACGGGCGCCTCCTGGCGCGCGAGGTGACGTGCTCGTTCGACACCGGTGCCTACGCCGACAACGGGCCGCGCGTGGTGGCCACGGCCGGGGACAGCGCACCCGGTCCCTACCGCTGGGAGGCGACCAGCGTCCGCGCGGACTGCGTCTACACGCACACCTCGCCCGCGGGCTCGTACCGCTCGTTCGGGGCGGTCCATCTCCAGTGGGTCGGCGAGCTGCAGGTCGACGAGATCGCCCGCCGCTGCGGGCTGGATCCGCTTCGCGTCCGCACGGGCAACCTTCTTCGCCCGGGAGAGGAGGTCCGGCCCGGCGGCAAGCCTCTCGACGCGGACCTCGTGGGCGACGTGGAGCGTGTTGCCGAGGCGATCGGCTGGAACGGCCCGCGGGAGCCCTGGGTGGGTCGCGGCGTCACGGTCGGTGTTCTCGCGGCGGGTGCCCGTCCCGTGTCCTTGGCCAGCGCGCGCATGGAGTCGGACGGCAGCGTCGTGGTGCTCGTGGGCACGACCGAGGTGGGCCAGGGCGCGCGCACGGTGTTCGCCCAGATCGCGGCCGAGGTCCTCGGCATGGACCCCTCGGATGTGCGCGTGCGCCAAACGGACACCGCCTACACGCCGTACGACCGATCCACCGGCGCGTCCCGGTCCACGACGGTCGCGGGCCTGGCCGTCATGCGGGCCGCCGAGGATCTGCTCGCCAGACTGGCCGACATCTCGGGCGGCCCGCCCGAGCCCGGTGAGTACGGCGAGCTCATTCGGCGCCACTTCGGCTTCGACGGCGGGGAGTTGGTCGGCCATGGCGAGGTGCACCCGGAGGGCAGCGGCTCCTACGCCGAGGGGCCCGTGTTCTGGGAGATCTGCGTGGGCGCGGCGGAGATCGAGGTCGACCCCGAGACGGGAGTCGTCGTCGTGCGCAGCACGGCCACCTGCGCCGACGTCGGACGGGCGATGAACCCGCTCTTCATCGAACGGCAGGACGAAGGCGCAACGCTCCAGGGAATCGGTACCGCCGTGTTCGAGGAGCTTCGCTACCCCGACGGCCTGCTGGCGAACGACACCCTCCTCGACTACCGCGTCCCCACCGTGCGCGACGTCCCCGCCCGGATGTCGTGCCTCATCGTCGAGAACGAGGACGGCCCCGGGCCATTCGGAGCCAAGGGAATGGGCGAGGGGGGGCTCGCGGCCTCCTCGTCGTCCATCGTCACGGCGCTCGCGGACGCGGGCGTCCCGGTCAACGAGCTACCGCTGACGCCGGAACGGGTCTGGCGGCGTATCCAGGCGCTGCGGCGCCAATCCCAGGAGGAAACACCATGAACATCTCGCGAGCGGCCATCATCGGCACCGGCACGATGGGTCCGGGCATGGGCGCGGTGTTGGGCCGGGCCGGCATCGAGGCGGTCCTCTACGACGTCAGCGCCGACGCGCTCGATCGTGCTCGGAGCATGGTCCCCATGGCCGAGGGGGTGCTCGAGAAGCTCGATGCCCCGCAGGCGGACGGCGGTTCCGTGCGCTTCGAGTCCGAGCTTCCCGCCGCGCTCGAGGGCGCGGACATCGTGATGGAGGCGGTGCCCGAGAGCCTGGAGCTCAAGCGGGAGATCTTTCGCGAGTTCGAGAAACACGTCTCCCCGGAGGTGATCCTCTCCTCCAACACCTCGGGGCTCCCGATCACCAAGATCGCGGAGGCCTGCGAGCACCCCGAGCGGGTCGTGGGCATGCACTGGTCCAACCCGCCGCACCTGATCCCCATGATCGAGGTCATTCCGGGAGAGAGCACCGATCCGACGGTCGTGGAGGCGAGTTGCGACCTCATCCGCCTCTTCGGCTACCACCCGGTGGTCGAGAAGGAGATCCCAGGCTTTGTTGAGAACCGCGTGCTCTACGCGATCATGCGCGAGTGCCTCGCCCTCGTCGACGAGGGCATCGTCGACCCCGAGGGCCTCGACCTCAACGTGCGTTGGGGCATCGGGTACAAGCTCTCGGTCATCGGGCCGATGGCGCTGCTCGACATGGCGGGACTGGACATCTACAAGGCCGTCGGCTCGTACCTCAACGGCGCCCTGTCCACCTCCTCCGAGGTCTCCAGCACCATCGAGGAGCGCATCGCCGCTGGCAAGCTCGGCATGAAGACCGGGTCGGGCATGTTCGACTACACGCCGGAGGATATCGACCGCCTGCGCGCGGAGCGGGCCGCGAAGTTCGTCGCCGTCAGGAAGGCGCTCGAGGCATGAGGGTCTGGCTTCTCGACACCGGCACGCTGGTCATCGACCAGTCGCACATCACATGGAATCAGGGTGCCGGCACGCCGGTGCGCTTTCCGACCTACGGCGTGCTCGTGGAGCACGAGGACGGGCTGCTCCTCTTCGACACGGGGTACGACCTGGAGCACGTCAACGAGGTGCTGCCCTTCGAGCTACCGGAGCAGGAGGTGTCCCAGACGATTCCCGCACAGGTCGAGCTGTGCGGCTTCGCCGCCTCGGACGTGGCGATGGTCGTCAACTCGCACCTCCACTTCGATCACGTCGGCGGCAACAAGCACCTTCCCGCCGCCGAGGTGCTGGTCGATGCCCGCGAGATCGCCCAGGGCCGTAACTGCGAGCCCTTCGAGGCGCTCGGCTACTCGGACCGCACCTGGGACCACGGCGCGGCGCGGCTGGTGCCGATCTCGGGCGACGTCGAGGTGGCGCCCGGAGTCCGGCTCTTCGAGACCCCCGGCCACACCATCGGCCACTACTCCATGCTGCTCACGGGAGCGCCGGACTCGCGGCCGATGCTGTTCATCGCGGACGTCACGTATACCCAGGACTCGTACGACCGCGGCGTGCAGGCCGGCTTTCACCACGACCCTGTCGCGGGGGTTCGGTCCATTCAGCGCGTCAAGGACCTCGCGGCGGAGCACCGGGCGGACATCTTCCTCACGCACGACCTCGAGGCGTGGGGCACATACCGCCACGCGCCCGAGCACTACACGATCTAGCCACGAGAAGGAGGGGCCGACATGGGCAAGCTGGACGACCGGGTCGCCATCGTCACCGGCGCGGCGCAGGGCATCGGTAAGGCCATCGCCGACAAGCTAGCGTCGGAGGGGGCCACCGTCGTCGTCGCCGACGTCAACGCCGAGGGCGCCGCGGCCGCGGCGCCCGACGGCGGGAGCGGCGTTCACGTCGACGTGTCCAGCGAGGACGACGTCAAGAGCGTCATCGCCGACACGGTGGACCGCTTCGGGAAGCTGGACGTGGTGGTCAACAACGCCGCCATCGTGCCGTTCACGCCGTGGGAAGAGCTCGACTTCGCGGAGTGGCGCCGCATCATGGCGGTGAACCTCGACGGCGTCTTTCTCATGTGCCATCACGCCGAGAAGCCCATGCGGAGCGCCGGTTACGGGCGCATCGTCAACATCGCGTCGAACGTCGTCCTCGCCGGCACGCCCAACCTGGCGCACTACGTGGCCGCGAAGGGCGGGGTCGTCGCGTTCACGCGCGCCCTGGCGCGCGAGCTCGGTCCGAGCGGGATCACGGTCAACGCGGTCGCCCCCGGGCTCACCGAGACGGAAGGGTCCCTTGCCAGCCCACACGCCGAGGCCTTCGACTTCGTGCAGGCGCTCCAGTGCATCCCACGCCGGGGCATGCCCGAGGACATCGCCCCGGCGGTGGCGTTCCTGGCCTCGGAGGAGGCGGGGTGGGTCACCGGTCAGCTTCTCGTGGCCGACGCGGGCCACACGCATTCCTGATGAACGCCGCGCGCGCCGGGGCCATCCTCGCCGTCGCCGACGTCGAGCGCTCGATCGCCTTCTACCGCGACGTCCTCGGCTTCGCGCTGGAGGCCGTGTACGACGATCCGCCCTACGCGACCCTGGCCGGAGCCGGGATGCGGCTGTCGCTCGCCGAGCAGGGGCACCCGGCCACCGACCGCCCGGGCGTGGCCATGACGGCGCCGGCCGATGCGGCGCAGGCCACGGTGGCGCTGGTCATCGAGGTCGGCGACGCCCCAAAAGAGCACGAGCGCCTCGCCGCGGCCGGAGTCCGCAGCCTCGCGCCGGTCTTCTCGCCGCCATGGGGCGGCCACCGCTTCTTCGTGCGGGACCCGGACAGCTTTCTCGTCGAGATCGAGCAGCCGGCCTGAGCTCGCGGGCGTGACCCGGCGCGCGCTCGCGCTGGTGGGTGTCGTCGTCGCCCTCGGGGGCGCCGCCGCGGCGTGTGGCGGCGAGTCGGGCGCCGGTGGGGCGAGCGCGGCGGACATAGAGAGCGGACTTCTCGGGCGCCTGGAGGCCAAGAGCCTGAGCGTGCGTTGGGTCACCTGCGTGGAGGGGCCGATTCAGGGCGGCGCCGAAGTCGTCTACCGCTGCAACGTCAGCTTCGGCGACCCGCACATCGAGAGCTACTGCGCCGTCGTCCGAGACGGCGACCTCGTCACACACCTGGAGGACGGGGCGTTGCTGTGCGAGCGCGAGCGCCCGCCGGCCGGCACCCCGCGCGGCTAGCGCGAGCGCGCCCCGCCCCCGGCCACGACGGGGCCGACGCGAGGCGTCGCTCCCACAGGGGTCGCTGACGAGGAGGTAGCTCTCACGGGCGTTGGGGAATAGGCTCCCTCCGTGGCCGACGAGCTTCAGGCAGGACTCTGGCACGAGGGGCTCGCGCTCAACGACGGTGAGCGCGTCCTCTACGCGAAGCGCGCCAACCGCACGGCCGGACGGCGCGCGGTCGGCGGCCGGCTCATCGCGACCGACGAGCGGATCGCGTTCGTACCAAACCGCTTCGAGAAGCGCGCCACCGCTGACCTGAACCTCGTCGACGGAGGCTGGGTAACCGAACGCGACAACGTCGACGACGTGCGCCTGGCGCCTCGCCGGATCGGGCTCTCGACCATCTTTTCCGGCGAGTGGAGAACGGGCGTGTTGGTGAGCGTCAAGAGCGGCGTCGACCAGCGCTTCTTGGTGCCGCAGGCGACCGAGGCCAGCGCGGAGATTCTGGCCGCGCTCGCGGGCTCGGGCGATGGCGGATCCCCACCCCAGGCGGAGAGGCGAGCGAGCGGCCGATAGCACCTCGCCGAGGATCTCTCCGGCCGTTGGGTCGGGGAGTCTCTGGGCGAAGCTCCCCCCTCAGTCCGATCCGCACACCGCCCGGCGCGAGCCGGCGTGGCCATCCGACGAGCGGCGACCGAGGGCATTCAGCGCTTCGCGTAGGTGCTCATGCCGGCGAAGTCGAGCATCACGCAAGCCTCGTCACCCACGGTCCACGCGTCGTGGCCGGGCCCGATGTGAGCGGCGTCGCCGGGCGTCAACTCGGTCTCGGTGCCGTCGTCCATCCGCACGACCATGCGACCCGACACGACATAGCCCGCGTGGGTCATCTGGCAACTCTCGGTCTTGGCCAGCGGACCCACGTGCTCCGACCATCGCCACCCGGGCTCGCAGACGAGGCGGCCCACCGTGACGGGTCCGACGACGACAATGTCCGCGCGGCCCTTGGCGACGAACGGGCGAGTCTCATCCGGCGTGTCCAGACTCTTCGCGATGAGCTCGGCCATGGCGTCCTCCGGGGGATGGGATCGGCCCGAACGCTAACACCGCCGGCAGCGGAGGGCCGAGGGTGAAGACGATCACGCTCGTAAGAGGCGCGAGCCGCGCATCTGACCACCAGGTGCGCGTCGCTCGTTCCGAACCCGGACGGCACGCGAGCCCCCGACCCACGGTAGCTGGAGCTGGCCTCGACGGCGATGCCGACCCCCAACTCAATCGGCCCCGGCCCACGACGCCTTGCGACACGCCGCACCCCGCCGCTCGCGCTTCTCGCAGCGGTCCTGGCCTTCGCGGCGGCGGTAGCCGGGCTGCTCATCACCGTTCCGCCGACCTCTGCGGCGCAAGCCACACCCGAGGCGCTGACGATCGTCGGCGGGCAGGTCGACAGATCTGCGGAGAGGCTCGTCACGGTCGTCGACGCGGCGGGCCCGGAGAGCGCCGAAGCGCGCGACGCCGCGAGCACCTTCGCCGACGAGATGCGCGTTCATCGCGCGTCGCTCCTGCAACTCGAGTGGACCCGATCCGATCTGTCGGCCCGCGACGTCTTCACGAACGCGTACGCGGCGATCGCCGGCGACGCGGATGAGGTTGCCGCCGGCCGCATGACCTTCGAGCAATTCGAGTCCCGGAGCGCGGCTCGCGCCGATTTCGCGGCGGGCCAGCTCGACCAGATATCGGTCGGCCGGTCATCTTCCGACACGCGGAGCCTCATCTCGGGCCTACCCGCGCCCCTGAGCTACTGGTGGTTCTGGGTGCTGATCTTCTTCACGCCGGTTCTGGTGATACCCGTCTGGATAGTCGTCGGAATAGGAGCGGCAGGTGCCTGGATCATCGACAGGATCCGCGAGCGATGAGCGACGGCGGGCATCGTCGGACGCCGCATCGAGAGCGACGCTCGCGACATGGAGGTGTCGCCCTCGCCCATCGCCTTCCCGGAGCGGCGGATCGACGAGCGTGCTGCGCGAGGAGCACGAGATCCTGAAAGAAGCCGCCGTCTTCACCCCGACGGAGGTCCTGATGCCGGTTGAGGTAAGCCCGCGACC
>JAUVQP010000065.1 GCA_030598075.1 Miltoncostaeaceae bacterium
CCGCCCAGAGGTCGGTCCAGTCGTAGCGAAACGGGTCACCCGGCACGGTCACGAGGAGCAGCGCACCGGGACGGCAGACACGAGCAAGCTCCGCCAAGCCCGCCGCGTCGTCGTCGAGATGCTCGAGGACCTCTGCACACACGACCGCATCGAAAGACCGGTCCGCAAACGGCAGTCGCTCGACCGGAGCGGCGTGTACAGCCGCCTCGCCGACCTGGGCACGGAGCCCGTCGCAGAGATCGACGCTGGCATCGACCGAGGTGACGTCGAGCCCCGCGTCGATCATGCGAAGCGTCAGGCTTCCCGCGCCGGAGCCGGCGTTCAGGACCCTGGGTCCCGGCACGGCGGGAAGCAGCCGTCTCATGATCAGCGACTCGCGGTAGTCGTGTCGGGGGCCGAACAGGTCGGGCGCCGACCCCCACTCGTGCGCTTGAAAGCCCCCTCCCCGAGCCCTCATCGCCGCCGCTCGACCCGAAGGAGAGCGTCAGTGAACGCCGTGCCCACCGCGCGCGGCGTACCGAGCTGCAGATACCGCGCGCGCGCTGCGACCCCAAGGCCTCGCCGAAGATCGGGGTCGCCGCCGAGCCTGCGAAGGGCGTCCGCCAGTGCGACAGGGTCCGCGGCCCGAACCAACAACGCGTCGCGACCGTCCGTCAAGACCTCGCGGATTCCGGGCGTGTCCGCGGTGATCACCGGACGGGCTGCAGACATCGCCTGCCACACCTTGTTCGGAACAACACGCGCCGCCTTGTCGCTCGCGCCGAAGACACCGAGACAGATCGACGCCCGAGCAATCTCGTCGCCCAACGACTCGTATGGGATCCAGGGCTCGTACTCGAGTCCGGGGGGTCGATCACGGATCATCTCGTCGCGGAGCCACGGCCCAAGCTGCCCCGACCCGACCAGCGTCAGCGGCGGTACCCCCGGCTCGCGAGCGGCGGCCAGCACCGTCTCGATGCCGTGAAGCGGGGATAGCTTCCCGTAGAAGAGGGCGCGCGGCGGGCCGCTCGGCGGCGGGCTCGGCGGAAACAGGTTGGGCTCCGCGCCCACGGGAACGACGACGACGCGCTGTGGATCGACGCGGAAGCGCTCGACGAGGAACGCGGCGTTCGCGGACGTGTCGGCGAGCACAAGGTCCGCCGCGCGGAGGGCGACCCAATCGAGGGCCGCCGCCGAGCGCGCGCCCACGGACCCGATCCGTGCGCGATCCCCGGCCAGCGTATCGAGCACCGACACCATCATGTCGACGACCAGGGGCGCACGGTGCCGGTGGGCCACCGTCCACGCCGGCAATGCGTCCGGCTGAGCCGGATACCCCGCGACCACCGCCCGCGGTCGTTGTGCACCCATCGCCCGCGGGAGAAGGCCGCTCCAGGCTCCGATGTAGCGGCCCGCCGCTCGCGCGATCGAGGTCGGAGCGAGGAACTCGCCGGCCTTGTGCCGGTCCCGCTCCCACACGGGCCGATGGCACTCCCCGACCTGGAGGCCCATCTCACGCAGTCCCGCGACCAGCACTCGGGTGCGCGGATAGTCGCTCTCGTAGGTGCCAACCCAGAGGATCATCCCCCACGGAGCACGCGCTCGACGCGGGACTCGGCCTCCTCGGTCTCCGGCTTCAGGTGGTAGCGCTGCAGCATCTCGCTCACGAGACCCAGCGTCAGCAACTGGATGCCGACGACGATGAGCAGCACGCCCAGGAGCAGGAGGGGCCGGCCACCGATCCCTTCGCCGAGGATGCGAAGGACGCTGAGGTAGGCGGAGATGATGACGCCCGCGGAGAACGAGAGCAGCCCAAGCCCGCCGAAGAGATGCATGGGCCGACCGCGAAAACGCCCGACGAACCAAATCGTCAGAAGGTCCAGGAACCCACGTACGTAACGCCCCGTTCCGTACTTGCTTCGCCCGTGAACGCGCGGGCGGTGGTTGACCGGAAGCTCGCTCACGCGAAAGCCCTCGTTCGCCGCGAGCACCGGGATGTAGCGGTACTGATCGCCCGCCAGCGCCAGCGACCGGACGACCTCAGAGCGGTATGCCTTGAGGCCGCAGTTCAGATCGTGCAGCGGAACGCCGCTGACGCGCGACGTAACCCCGTTGAAGATGCGCGACGCGGCTCGCTTGGACCACGCGTCGCGACGCTCGCGCTTCCACCCGCTGACAAGGTCAGCGCCCGCCTCGAGCTCATCGAGGAGCGCCGGGATCTCGGCGGGGTCATCCTGCAGATCGCCGTCGATGGTGACGATCGCCTCGCCCGTCGCCTGGCGAAACCCGGCGGTGAGTGCCGCGGCCTTCCCGAAATTGCGCCGAAGTCGCACCACGATGAGCTCGGGCTCGATCATCGCGGCATCGGCGAGCGCCTCCTCGGTGCCATCGGTGGACCCATCGTCCACGACGATGACCTCGACCTGCCGGTCGAGCCCACGCGCCACCGGAAGGAGCTCGGCCAAAAGCGGGCGCACCGATTCGCGCTCGTTGAAGACCGGGACCACGATGGAGACCGAGACGAGACGCGCGGCCACTTCTGTCGAATGCTACCAGCGGGGCTCCGGGCGGCCGGAGCGCGGGGTCACCCTCCGACGGCGACGGCCGGAGCTCTCGATGCTCACGCCGAGACGGCCCTTGCGGGCGCGAAAAACCACGAGGACCGCCAACGCCCAGAAGCACGCGGCAAACAGAGCGGCCAACGTGACACCGACGCTCCCGCGCACCGCGCTGACAGAGGTCGCGAACGTGTACCAGGCGGCGAAGAACGGGTTCCGGTCGAGGATCGCGGCGGTCGACGCGACCAGGATGAGGAGGGGCAGGATCGCGATTCCCGCAAGGGCCGCGACAGCCCAGCGCCGCGAAGCTGCGGTCGCCAGAAGCGCCGCGTGAGCAACCGGCAGCGCCAGAATGAGCGTCGCCGGACGAACAGCCCACGCCACGACGAGGAGGAGCGCGATCAGGAGCAGAGCCGCCGCGGCCTCGGAGGCGGGCGACGCTCCCACCCGTCCGATGAACCTGCGCGCCGCGAAGAGGGCCCCCACCCCCGCGAGGCCTGAGAGCGCCAAACCCAACCCGGCGGTCGCATCGAGCGGAACGTCCTGGGGCTGCGGCAGGCCCCCGGCGGCGGTTCCGGGGAGGAGGCCGGCGAGGACCATCGCGTACCCGACGATGACGACGGCGAGAGCGGGGGCGACCCGCACGGTCAGAGCGGCAAACCCCGGGGCAACGGGAATCCGGCCCTGGCGGAGCCGCGAGAGTACATCGATGGAAGCGACGAGCACCGGTATCGCCAAGAGCAGCAACGCGATCCGGACGATCCCGCCACGGAGGGTCTTATTCCCGATGGTGACGGCGCGGGTGGGCCCGGGGATGGTCTCCGCAGCGTCGAGCGCCGCGAGCAGCCTGAAGGAGGCATCGCCGACCTGTTGCATGCGCCGCTCCGTCGGATCGGCGGGACCCCGGCGGAGGGGCGAGTCGCTCCGAGCCGAGAGCGTGACCGCCGGAATGCCGGCCGCGACCAGCGGACCCTGGTCCCCAAAGGTTTGAGGCACCGCCGCGTTGACCAGCTGCTGCCCGAAGGACGGCATCGGATCGGCGCGGGCGGGCGCCGCGGTGGTGGCGGCGGTGCGAGCGAGATCGAGCGCGGAGCGGCCGTCGGTCCCGAGCGACCAAATCGTGATGACGTCGCCGACCGCGGTGGCGGGATCGTCCAAGACCACCGCCCCGGCGATGTCGAACGAGGAGAACCGAGACAGGAACCAGCGCATGCCGGCGCCGCCGACGGTCGATCCATCGGTGGACACGAACAAGAACGGCCGGCGGTGGGACGTCTTCGCCATGAGCGTGGCGAGCTCGATCATGACCCCGGTGCCGCTCGTCCCGGCCCGGACGCCGCGAGGCGTGTCGCGAGGGGCGACGACGAGAATCCCGCCGCGGCCCGCGCCGTCCCCGGCACCGGGCACGACAAGGTAGAGGTTGCGCAGCGTGAGCCGGCCGGCGGCCGTGCGCGCCACGAACTCCTGCGTCTGCACCTGCCCGCCGCGGGGAATCTCGGCCAGCCGGGCCCGAACCCACTCCGCGGCGCGACTGTCGGCCTCGCTGCCCGCAGGGCGCTCGGGGGCAACGCCGGCCATCTGCTGGGACAATCGCAGCGCGGAGGCGCTGTCGAAGGCGGAGGGCAGTTTGGGCTCGAGCGTAGCCGAAGGCGCCTCAAGGGTCAGCAGCGCGACGATGAGGGCGACACCGGCCACGATCCAGCTCGTTCGATAGAGGCGAGCGTTCAGCATGGCGGTCCGGGCCGCCGCGCGACAGAGGGCCGGCGCGCGGCTTCAATGGAGGCGGGTAGAGTGTCGCACGTCGGCGCCGCTCGGGCGCCGGATCGAGCGGTGGAGGTCCCCCCCGAGTGCTGCGCGCCGTCAACGTCGGCAGCAAGTCGATTGCCGATTACCACAGCATCGTGTCGCGCGATCTTATGGCCGAGATCCGAGCGCTCGCTCAACCTCTCGAGGGGAAGCGCGTTCTTCACATCAACGCCACCAGCTTCGGCGGGGGCGTCGCGGAGATCCTCTACACGCTGGTGCCGCTGATGACCGACGTCGGCCTGCATGCCGATTGGAAGGTCATGCACGGCAAGACCGAGTTCTTCCACGTCACGAAGACCATTCACAACGCCCTTCAGGGCAGCGACCATGTGCTGACGGACGAGGAGCGCGCCACGTTCGAGCGCTACAACCTGATGAACGTCGGCGGGCTCACCGAAGCCTACGACTACGTCATCGTCCACGACGCCCAGCCAGCCGCGATGCGCGCCCACGCACCGTTCGAGGGCGCGAAGTGGATCTGGCGCTGCCACATCGATCTGTCGACGCCCAACCAGGACGTCCTGGAGTTCCTCCTGCCCATGATCGAGGGGTACGACCTGTCGGTCTTCCACATGGCCCAGTACATCCCGTCGGAGAACTCGGTACCCGAGCCGGTCATCATGCCGCCCGCCATCGATCCACTGGCGCCGAAGAACATGGCCCTTTCCGGGGACGACGCGGCGTACATCGTCGACCAGTTCGGTCCGGACGTCGAGCGCCCGCTCATGCTCCAGGTCTCCCGCTTCGACCCCTGGAAGGACCCTCTCGGCGTCATCGACGCGTACCGGACCGTCAAGCGGACGGTTCCGGACCTCCAACTCGTGCTCGTCGGATCGATGGCGACGGACGACCCGGAGGGCTGGGAGTACTTCGAGCGCACGGTGGACTATGCAGACGGCGACGGTGACATCTACATTCTGAGCAATCTGAACAATGTCGGGGCCGTGGAGGTCAACGCCTTTCAGAGCCATGCCGACGTCGTCGTCCAGAAGTCCATTCGCGAAGGCTTCGGGCTGACGGTGACCGAGGGGCTCTGGAAAGGGCGTCCCAGCGTCGCCGCGAACGTGGGCGGCATCCCGCTTCAGATCGTCGACGGCCAGACGGGGTACCTGGTATCGAACTCAGAGGAGTGTGCGGATCGCGTCACAGAGATGCTTCTCGATCCGGATGCGGCCAGGGCGATGGCGCGGCGGGGCAAGCAGCATGTGCGCCACAACTTTCTTACCCCGCGGCTGCTGCGGGACTGGCTGGGCATCCTCTCGCGGCTCGCGGACGACTGACGATGCGGCGGCACGTGTGAGCTCCGCGCCGCTCATTCTGGTCTCCAACCGCGGCCCGATCACGTTCGAGAGGGCCCCGGACGGCTCGCGGACCATGAGCCGGGGGGGCGGCGGACTGGTCGCGGCGCTGGCAGGGCTTGTCGAGCGCACCCCCGCGCTGTGGGTCTCCGCGGCGATGACCGACGAGGACGTGGCCGTCGGAATCGAGCACGGCGGGGCGTTTCCGGCACCCGAAGCGGGTCCGGGAGTGCGGCTGCGCTTCGTCGAGATAGAGCCCGAGACGTATCACCGGTACTACAACGTCGTGGCGAACCCCATGCTGTGGTTCATCCAGCACTACCTCTGGGACCTCTCGAACGCCCCTGACATCCGCCGGGAAGAGCTCGACGCATGGGACGAGGGCTATCTCACCGCCAATCGCCTGTTCGCCGACGCGGTCCTCGAAGAGCTGGATCAGCGCCCGGACTCGCTGGTGATGCTGCACGACTACCACCTCTACACGGCGCCCGAGGCCATTCGCGCCGCTCATCCTGACGCCTTCCTCCACTTCTTCGTTCACATTCCGTGGAGCCAGCCGGACTACTGGCGCGTGCTACCCAGCGAGATTCGCGAGGCGATCGTGCGCGGCCTGCTGGCCAACGACATCGTCGCTTTCCACACGCCGCGCTACGCGCGCAACTTCCTGATGTGCTGCGAGGATCTGCTCGACCTCCGGATCGACTACAACCGCCGCGTCGTTCGATGGAAGGGGCGCGAGGTCTGGGTGCGGTCGTATCCGATCTCGGTGAACGGGCCAATGTTCGAGCGGCTCGCCGCGAGCCCCGAGGTGGCCGCCCGCGAGGCGGAGCTCTTGCGGCGACGGCGCGCCCACCTGATCATCCGCATCGACCGCACCGACCTGTCGAAGAACACGTTGAGGGGCTTCAAGGCGTTCGACATCTTCCTCGACCGGCACCCGGAGTACCGCGAGGACATCACCTTCTTCGCGCTGCTGCAGCCATCTCGCCAGGACGTCGACGAGTACGTCGAGTACCTGCAAAAGATTCGCGACATCGTCAGCTACATCAACACCAAACACGGAAACACCGACTGGATGCCGATCGACCTGCGCATCCAGAGCGATCTGCCGCTCGCGGTGGCGGCGTACAAGCACTACGACGTACTCCTCGTGAACCCGGTGTACGACGGCATGAACCTCATCGCCAAGGAGGCTCCGCTCGTCAACGAACGCGACGGGGTCTTGATTCTCTCGGAGAACGTGGGGGCCCACGAGGAGCTCGGGGCCTTTGCGCTCTCCATCAACCCGTTCAACGTTGAGGACCAGGCCGAGGCGATCCACGACGCCCTGACGATGCCCGGCCCCGAGCGGCGCGAACGGCTTGACCAGATCAAGCGCATCGTCCGCGAGAACGACCTCGGCAAGTGGCTCGACCAGCAACTCCTGGACATCCGGCGCAAGCGCGTGGCGGACAACACGTTCGTCGCCAAGTAGCGGCCGATGGCGAGGTCGCCCCATCTGGACGGCAGCGGACACGCTCGCATGATCGATGTCGGCGGCAAGCCCGTCTCCGCGCGACGCGCGGTCGCCGAGGCGCGGCTGCGAATGTCGGACGCGGCCGTCCGGGCGGTCGCCGAAGGAACCCTGCCGAAGGGCGACGCGGCGGCGGTCGCGCGCGTCGCGGGGATCATGGCGGCCAAGCGCACGCCCGAACTCGTCGCCCTCTGCCACCCGCTCCCGATCGACGCCGTGGCGGTCGACGTCACGGTCGACGTCCAGCTCGGTGAGGTCCGAATCCTGGCATCGGTGGGGACGGCCGCGCGGACGGGCGTCGAGATGGAGGCGCTCACCGCGGCGTCCGTAGCCGCGCTCAACATCTACGACCTCGTCAAGTCGGTCGATCGCGACGTCTCCATCGCGCTGCGGCTCGTCGAGAAGACCAAGGCTCCGCAAGCGGAGTGAGCATGGCTCGCGTGGCCGTCATCACCGTCTCCGACCGCGCCTCGTCCGGCGAACGGCCCGACGCCACGGGGCCGCGACTGGCCGCCGGGATCGAAGCCGATGGTCACGAGGTGGTCCACCGGTCGGTGGTCTCAGACGATGAAGAGGGTCTTCGCGACGATCTGGTGGCCCTCTGCGACAGCCCCGATGCCCCGGACGTCATCCTGACCGCGGGCGGTACCGGGATCGGTCCCCGCGACCGAGCTCCGGAGGCCACGCGACCCGTCCTCGACCGGATTGTCCCCGGCATCGCCGAGGCCCTCCGCGCAGCCGCTCGACCATCCCTGCCGGTGGCCGATCTGTCGCGCGGCCTCGCCGGCGTGCGGCGCGAGACCCTCGTCGTCAACCTGCCAGGATCGCCGGGCGGCGCGGAGGACGGCTGGAGGGTGCTCCGCGCGCTCGTTTCGCACGCGGTCGATCAACTCCACGGGGGCGATCACCACCGTGGCGACGGGCGGGGCCAGGGGTCCGCAGGTGGTGAGGCACCCCTGCGATAGCCTGGTCCCGATGCTGGGCATGAACAGCGTGGAGCTGTCGGCGGCGGCGGCCGTTCGCCCGCCGGTCGAGCGGGCGCTCGCCGGCGTGCGGCGGCGGGAGGACCAGGGCTTCGACGCCGTCTGGTGGGCCGACCACCTCCTCCACTGGTTCCCCACCTCCATCTGGTCGGAGGACCTGGTGCCC
>JAUVQP010000033.1 GCA_030598075.1 Miltoncostaeaceae bacterium
AGCGAATGACCATGTTCCGCGACCTCGATCGCGGCGGTCGCCGCTGCCCGACCTGCCCGCTGTGTCGGCGCGCGGCCATCGAGCGGGGCTGGACGCGCGATGACCGTTCGGAGCAGTCCGGAAGGTCTGGGTCTGCGGCCTGACGCCCCGAGTCGGAGGTTCGGCGCATCTGCGGCGCGCGAGACCACTCATGGAGCTCCGACTCGGGGCACCGGCCTCGCCGGTCGGCGGCTGTGGTTCGTCCTCGGAAAAGGGGGCGTGGGCAAGAGCACCGTCTCCGCGTCACTCGGGCTTGCCGCCGCGCGCGCCGGCAGGCGCACCCTGCTCGTCGAGATCTCGGGCTCGACGCGTGCGTCGGCCCTGCTCGGGGCCGCCGACGGGGACGACGGCCGGCCGCGCCCGGTCGCGCCGGATCTTTTCGCGGTCGCGATCGACGTAGACCGCTCCACGGAGGACTACCTGACGTCGCGGCTGCCCCTGCGCCCGCTCGTCGAACTCCTCGTGCAGTCGAAGGCATTCCACCACTTCACCACGGCCGCACCGGGCCTGGGCGAGCTGGTCACCATCGGCGCCATCTGGGAGCTGGCGGTGCAGCTTCGGCCCGGCGGCGAGCGTCCCGTCTGGGACGTCGTGGTCGTGGACTGCCCGGCCACCGGCCATGGAATCGCGCTGCTGGAGACCGCGTCCAACATCGAGGAGCTCGCCGCCGACGGGCCGATTCGCGAGCAAGCGGCCCGCATCCACGAGGTCATCACCCACCCGGCCGCCACCGGGGTGGCCCTGGTCGCCTTGCCGGACGAGCTGCCCGTGAGCGAGGCGATCGACGCCGCGAGGATCCTGCGCGAGCGGTCCATCCCGCTCGCCCTGGCGGTGCTCAACCAACGGAGCGAGAGGCGCTTCGCAGAGACCGAGGCCGGGGCTCTGACTGCCGCCACGATCGAGACGGAGGGCGTCGCGCAGGCTGCGGCCGACGCCGCGCTGCGACACCTCGATCGCCAGGCGATCGAGGCCGCCCACGCCGAGCGGCTGGCCTCCGGGACCGGCCTGCCGGTGCTCTCCCTGCCCCGCGTCGTCGACGATCCGTTTGACCTGGAGGCCATCGGAACCCTCGCGACCGCGGCGCACGATGCGCTCTGGGGCGCGGCGCCGTGATCGACACCGACCTCTCCCAGCGACGCATCCTCGTGTGCTGCGGTGCGGGCGGGGTCGGCAAGACCACGGTGTCGGCCGCCATCGCGCTCGGCCTCGCCAAGCTGGGGTACCGCGCCGCCGTGGTCACCATCGACCCCGCAAGGCGGCTCGCGTCGGCGCTCGGCATGGCCGACCTGGGCGACGAGCCCCGGCTCGTGACCCGGGATCGCATCGCCGAGGCCGGGCTCAACGTCCCCGGCGAGCTCTGGGCTCTCCAGCTCGACGCGAAGGCGACGTTCGACCGGCTCGTGGCCCGCCACGCGCCAACCGATGAGGACCGCGACAGAATCTTGGAGAACCGCATCTACGGCCACCTGTCGGGCGCCGTCGCGGGCGCGCAGGAGTACATGGCGGTCGAGCGCCTGCACGAGCTCGTGGAGGACGGGCGGTTCGAGCGCATTGTCCTGGACACCCCGCCGTCCGAGAACGCGCTGGATTTTCTCGAGGCGCCCGAGCGGATCACACGCTTCATCGAGGGGAGGGCTCTCCGCCTTCTTCTTCCCGGAGGTCGAGGCGGCGTCGCGCGGCGCGCGCTGCACTTCGGGAGCGGTGCGGTGCTCTCGGTCTTGGAGCGCCTTACGGGAACGCAGCTCCTTCGTGACATCTCCGAGTTCCTCGCCGCGTTTGACGGAATGTACGAGGGCTTCAGCGCGCGCGCCGGCGAAGTTCGTACGTTGCTTCGCTCCCCGGACACGGGGTTCGTGGTGGTGAGCGCCCCCCGCCCCGAGCCGACCCACGAGGCGCTCGCGCTGATCGAGCGTCTCCGCGCGGACGACTACCCCTTCGAGGGCGTCGTGCTCAACCGCATGCACGGCACTCCGCCATCGGGGCCGCAGCCCCCGGGCGTGCTGCGCGACGCCCTCGCCGCGGCGGGACTCCCCGAGCCGGACGACCTTGCGGCGCGGGCACTGGCGACACTCGACGAGTTGCGCGCCCTCGCCCGCAGGGACGCCCGCGCCCGCGACGCGCTGACCGAGAGCCTGGGCGCAGCGCCGATCGGGCAGATTCCCGAGCTCGCGGACGAGCCGGTGGACCTTCACGGGCTCTCCCGCGTGACCGCGGCCCTTCGCAGCTAACCGGCCACTCCCCGGGTTACTCGCCGCGAATGATGGCGGCATAGCCCGCCGCCGCCGCCGCCCAGTCGTGCCGCTCCGCGGTCCGCTGCGCGGCGTCTCCCAGGGAGCGACGAAGCTCCGTCTCCCGCGCCCCGCGAACGAGCGCCTCCGCCAACGGCCCAGAATCGCCCACCGGCACCATGAGGCAGTCGCGTCCGTGCGAGAAGCGTTCGCGGAAGACCGCGAGGTCCGAGAGCACGATGGGGAGCCCGGACGCCGCGGCCTCGAGCGCGGCAAGACCAAAGCCCTCACGGGTCGACGGAAGCGCGAAGACATCCGCGGCGCGGTAGAGGACGGGCATCGCGCGCTCGGCCTGGGTGGGAAGCAGCACCACGTCGGTGGTGGGCGCCGCGGTCCCCCGATCGACGCTGAGGCCCAGCCGACCCGCTTCCTCCAGGAAGCGGTCGAGGTAGCCGGCCGGGGGCGCGGCACCGCCCACGATGACCAACAGCGGCGCCTCACCCATCCGGCCGCGAGCCCTGGCGAAAGCCTCGATCAGGGTGGTGCTGCCCTTGCGGGCGCCGATCCCCCCCACCGAAAGGACCACCGTCCGCGGGCCCCACGAGTGCGCGGCGCGCGCCTCGCGGCGGCCGAGATCGGGGGCCGCAAACCGCGCGTAGTCGACACCGTTGGCAACCACCGCGACCCCGACGCCCAACTCGCCGGCGGCCCGCTCGGACCAGTACCTCGAGACGCTGACGCGGGCGTCGGCAGCCTCGACCGAGACGCGCTGCGCCTCATGGATCACGGGGTCGTGCGCAGGCTCCAGGTGGTGGATCGTGCGGACGACCCGGACGCCCGCGCGAATCTCGCGCACGCGGACGCAGGCCAGGCCCGAGACGACGTCCTCGGCGATGAGAACGCCCGGCGGCCCGGCGCCGGCAAGAGCCGCGCCCAGCACCCGGGCCCGTCGCTCCACGCCCAGGCTCGTTGACGCGGGCACCACCCGGACCGCCGACGCGCCCGGCCGGGGGAGGGTCTCCTCGTGGCCGGCGAGAGCCCAGACGTCGACCTCGAAGCCCTCTGCGGGAAGGTGCTCGGCCAACCGCTGGGCATGGACAAGCTCCCCGAGCGGGCCGGTCGATCCGCAGACAATCCACACCCGGGATGCTTCCGCCATTGCGGCATCGTACGAAACCTCCGTACCTCATGCTCATGTCGAGACTGAGAGAGCCACGTTGACATCCGCATTCCGTAGCGAGCGCCGGCGTTCTGCCACTACGATCTCGGCATGACGACGGCCACGCCCCCAGGATCCAGCGCCTACGAGGAACGCGGCGAGATCCGCCGGCGGGTGGCGGCCGGTGAGCCACTGGTCGGTGCGCTCCGAACCAACTTCTTCCGGGCCGCGCACGCCCTGGATCCCACCGCCGTCGAGGACTCCCTCGCCGTCCTGCCCGGGAACCGCGGCATCGAGATCTACTCCAGCCTGCTCGCATGGGCTCCTCTGAGCAAGGGAGAGCGCGTCCTCGACGTCGGCTGTGGCTCGGGCGGCGCGGCGCGCGCCGCCGCGGCCATCGTCGGCGGCGAGGGATCGGTCATCGGGGTGGACCCCTGCCGAGAGGCGATCGAGGCCGCCGCGGAGCGCACGCCGCCCGGCGTCCGGATCAGCTATCGACGCGGCGTCGCCGAGTCCATGCCGTTCGTCGCCGACCGCTCGATCGACTGCGCGGTGGCCAGCCTGGCCATCGAGGAGTTCTCCGATCTCGAGCGCGCGATGCAAGAGATCATGCGGGTTCTTCGACCCGGCGGGCGCTTCGTGGCCAGCGTGATGGCGTTCGACCGGCTCCGCCCCATGGACGCGTCGTTCATGGGCGCCGTCATCGCCGTGATCGGCCTCCGCGCGCCCGGGGCTCTCGCGGGCCGGGCGAGCCGGGCGAGCATTCCCGACGAGCCGGCCGACGCCCGTGCCTTCACCGGCGCGGGGCTTCTCACCGTGGAGGAGCAGGAGGTCCAGCTCGCGGCGGTCATGGAGACCACCGACGACGCCTGGCGTCTCTTCGGCCGCTCGCACCTGGCCCACCTGTTGGACGAGGAGGGCCAAGAGGAGCTCCGCAAGGCCGTGGAGCCACGACTTCCCCATACGCTCTATCTCCCGGTGCGCTTCCTGCGCACTCGGCGGCCCGGCTAGCGTCCCGAGTCAGACGATCGTCTCGTAGGCCTCGGTCGCCTGCGCCTCGGCGGGCCAGCGCCGCCCGTAGTCGGCCATCGCGTCGACGATCGGCACGAGGTCACGCCCCTTCGCGGTCAGGCGATAGTCGACCCTCGGCGGTACCTCGGCATAGGAACGCCGCTCGACGAGGCCCTCGACCTCGAGGGCGCGCAGCCGCCGAGAGAGCGTGCGGGGGCTGATGCCCTCAAGTGAGCGCTCGAGTTCGCTGAAGCGACAGGCGCTCGCCCGAGCCAGGTCGCGGAGGACCAAGAGCGTCCACTTTCCGGACACAATCCGCGCGGTGGCGACGACGGGGCAGCTTCCGCGGCCCTCAGCGCTCAACGTCTCGGTGTCGCTCGCCATCGAGCTTCCGAGGATACCACCGGGCCCGTCATCGGCCTCCCTCGGCCCCGCGGGCGTCAGGAGGTGGCGTACCCGGCGGCTCCGGGGCGCGCCCCTCCCGCGTCAATCATCAGCTTGAAGTCGTGGGGGCTGCTGGCCGCCGCCAGCGCGGCGTCCATCGTGATCAGCCCACCCCGCACATGGCCGAACAGCGACTGGTCGAAGGTCTGCATCCCGTAGAACTCGCCATCGCGGATGACCTCGCCGAGAGACGACGTGTCGGTGGGGTTCGTGATCATGTCGCGGGCGCGCCCCGTCGCGACCAGCACCTCGCACGCCGCCACGCGCCCCCTCCCGTCCGCGGTGGGAACGAGCCGCTGAGAGATGATGCCGCGGAGCGTTCCGGCGAGCATCTCTCGCACCGGTGCCTGTTGGTGCAACGGGAAGAAGCCGATGGCCCGGTTCACGGTCTCGGTGGCGTCGAGCGTGTGCATCGTCGACAGGACGAGGTGCCCGGTCTCGGCGGCGCTGAGCGCCGTTTCCATGGTCACCTCGTCGCGGATCTCGCCGATCATGATCACGTCGGGGTCCTGGCGGAGCACGCGGCGCAGGGCCGCCTGGAACGAGGGCGTATCGTGGCCCACCTCGCGCTGGTTGACGATCGACCCGCGGTCCGTGTGAAGGATCTCGATCGGGTCCTCGATCGTCACGACGTGCTTGTGCGCCGTGCGGTTGATCTGGTCGATCATGGCGGCGAGGGTCGTGCTCTTGCCCGAGCCCGTGGTACCGGTCACGAGGATGATTCCTCGCTCTTCCTTGGCCAGCGCGCCCACCGCGGCGGGCAGGTTGAGTTCCGCGAGCGCCGGAACCCCGGGCGGCACGACGCGGAGCGCGATGCTGAGGACTCCGCGCTGGCGGAAGATGTTCGCGCGGAAGCGACCGACGTCGGGGCAGGCGTACGAGAGGTCGGTCTCGCCGTCCTCGTCAAGCTCGCGGCGCCTGTCGGCGTCGTCGCCGATCATCTGGGCCGCGAGGCGCTCGGTGGTCTCCGGGCCGAGCGGCGGAAGGCCCGGGATGAGCTCGAGGGCGCTGTTGACCCGCACGAGCGGACGGCTCGGCACCTTGAGATGCAGATCGCTCGCGCCCCGCCGCACCGCATAGGCGAGCAACGTCGCGAGATCGACGTGCTTCGCCTCCGCGGACGAGGGGCTGTTCGGGGACTCGCTCACACCTCTGAGAATCGACCGTAGAACGTCCCGCCATGAGGCGACGTGCGTCCCGGCGTGCCCGACCTCCGGGGGACCCCCGAGCGCTGTCGGTAACGTCCCACCCGATGCCCGACGAGAAACGTGGGCGCTTCCGGCTCCGCCGCGTCAGCGCCCGCCAAGCAGCCGCCATCGCTGCCGTGTGGCTCGCGGTGATGGCGGCAGCGGTCGGGATCGCGATCGGTCTCGATCGCCCGGTGGGAGGGGGCGCGCGCGACCGGGCCATGCCGATCGTCGCCGGCCCGGTGGTCGCGCCGGGCGCGGAGCTGACCGCCTCGGCCGAGGGCCTCCCCCCCATCGCCCTCGTTCTTCCCCAGAGCCTTCCCGCTGCGATCGCCACGCTGCCGCCGGAAGAGCAGGTCGCCCGCCTCCGCGAGCGCGCGGATGCGCTGCCCGGCCCCCGGCGCCTCTCGGAGCTCGGCTCGGCGCTCCAGGCGACCGGCGACACGCCCTCGGCCGAGGAGGCCTACCGCGGCGCCCTCGGCATCGAGGCGGACTACCTTGCGGCGCGCATCGGCCTGGTCATGACCGATGCGGCGTCGGGAAGCGACGGCCTCGACCGAGCGGCGCGCGCCTTCGCTCGGCTCGCACGCGAGCGGCCGCGGGAGCAGATCGTCGCCTTCAACCAGGGCTGGCTGGCGATCTACCGTCGCGATCCGGCGACGGCGGGCGCCGCCTGGTCGCGCACCGTCGCCCTTGGGGGCGAGACGCGGCTGGGGCGCACGGCGACCCAACTCCTTCGAGCGCTTCGAGCCGGAGGGGCCCAAAGCCCCTGATCGCTTCCGTCCCGCAGGCTTCACCGGCTCCGCACCGACCCTTAACCCGGGCTTAAGCCTCCCCTGAGAGCATGCCGATGATTATAGGGCAGGACCGGAGTCCCGGTGTGAGAAGAGCTATCCCGGACGCTCGGGTCGACGTGGCGTCCGGCCATCAAGGCCGCGCACCGGAGTGCCGATCGAAGGAAGCTGAGGTCTTGACTTCACGAACTGAAGTTGTAGTCTTGCGAACATATGTTCGCGGTGCGGGCGCGGCTCGGCGCGGCCCGGTTCGTGCGTACCCGGAGGTGTGGCGGTGTCGGTGAAGGAACTCGTTCGCAACGATGAGGTGCAGGCTCTGCTTGCCCGGGGCCAGGAGCAGGGCTTCCTCAGCTTCGACGAGGTCGCGCAGTCCGTCGAGGGCATCGACGTCGACGGCTCGGGAGCCGAGGACCTCTACCGCCACCTCGACGAGCTCGGGGTCGAGCTCATCGAGGCCGGCGAGGCACGCGAGCGCACCGCCAAGATCAACGAGGAGCGGGACCGTCCGCCGCGGCGGCTGAACCTCAAGGCCGACACCAGCACGGACTCGCTCCAGCTGTTCCTGAAGGACGTGGGAAGGGTCCCGCTCCTGACGGCTCCGCAGGAGGTTGAGCTGGCGAAGGCCATCGAGCTGGGCGACCTCGGCGCCAAGAGGCAGATGGTCGAGGCCAATCTTCGGCTCGTCGTCTCGATCGCGAAGAACTACCGCAATCAGGGGCTGGCGTTCCTCGACCTCATCCAGGAGGGCACGCTCGGGCTCGTGCGCGCGGCCGAGAAGTTCGACTACCGCAAGGGGTACAAGTTCTCCACGTACGCCACGTGGTGGATCCGCCAGGCGGTTGCCCGCGCGATCGCCGACAAGGGCCGCACCATCCGCATGCCGGTTCACGTCGTCGAGAAGCTCAACAAGATCAACCGCGCCGAGCGCAAGCTCGTCAGCGAGCTGGGTCGGGAACCCTCCATGGCGGAGATCGCCGACGCCGTCAAGCTGCCCGAGAGCGAGGTCGAGTCGATCAAGCGCAGCGCGCAGACCCCGGTGTCGCTCGAGAAGCCCGTCGGGGACGACGAGGAGTCCGAGTTCGGTCAGTTCCTCGCGGACGAGAAGGCCCCGGCCCCCGACAACGCGGCCGAGGCGGTACTCCGCACCGAGGCGCTGCACGACGTGCTCAACTCGCTCAGCTACCGCGAGCGGCGCGTTCTGGAGCTTCGCTACGGCTTGGGCGGCGAGCACCCGCGCACGCTCGACGAGGTGGGTCGAACCTTCAACGTCACCCGCGAGCGCATCCGCCAGATCGAGAACCAGTCGCTGCAGAAGCTGGCCGGCCTCGCCGAGGCCCAGCGCCTGCGCGAGGTGGCCTAGCCACAGCCAAAGGGTCCGACGATCGTCGGACCCCGCCCACCCCGAGCCCCGCATTCCGGGGCTCGTCGGGTTGCCCCAGGGCTTTCGGTCGGCCGCGGCCTAGACTGGGGTCGATGGGTTTCGAGAAGGACGACCCGCCCCGGCTCGAGGATCCCGAGGACATCGAGAGGGCACGCCAGAGCCTCCGCCGGATCGAGGACGTTCGCCGCCGTGCGCTTCGCTGGACCTACGCGGTCCTCACGGTCCTCGTCATCGTGGTGATCGTCCTGGCCTACACGCGCTGACGTGCCGGCACGCGAGCCCGTCGGGATCGTGTCGGATCTCTGGCGCTACCCGGTCAAGTCCTTCGGAGGCGAGCGCCTGCGCGCGGCCTTCGTGGGGCCCTTCGGCGTCCTGGGAGATCGCCGCCATGCGGTCATGGGCGAGGACGGCCACGCGATCTCGGCGCGCCGCAAACACGCGATGCTCGCCTTCAAGGCCCGCTACTCCGCTTCCGAGTCGGCCGAGGGCATCGAGGTCGTCGCGCCCGGCGACCGCTTCTTCACCTGGGACGACCCCTCCCTTGCCGAGCGCCTCTCGCGCGCGCTGGACCAGGGGGTGACGCTGGCGAGAAGCGCGGCCGCCCTCCACGACGCCGCCCCCGTTCACATCGTGACCACGGCCTCGCTCGCCGCGGCCGCCGCATGGACCCCGGGCGAGGACATCGACGTGCGACGCTTTCGGCCCAACGTCGTCATCGAGCCCGACGGCCGCGAACCCGACGACGAGGGCTCCTGGCCGGGGCGCACCCTGGCCGTCGGGGACGCCGGACCCCGGCTCGCGATCGTCTCCCCCACCGAGCGATGCGCGGTCACCACGATCGAGCCCGACACGCTCGAGCGCGACGACCGTGTGCTCGCGGGACTCGCCCGCGACCGCGAGAACCTGTTCGGCGTCTACGCCCGCGTCGTGCGGCCGGGATGGATCCGGGTCGGCGACGCGGTGCACGCCGTGCCTGCCGAAGGGAGCCAAGCCCCCACGTCGGCCGAGGTGGTTGACGCGGACCGCCCGAATCGTGCAAACTGGTAGATCACGCCGCGGGGTGGAGCAGTCCGGTAGCTCGTCGGGCTCATAACCCGAAGGTCGCAGGTTCGAATCCTGCCCCCGCTATTGACAAAGGCCCTGGAAGCAGGGCCTTTTTCTTTGCCTCGCCGCGCCCGCGCGAGGCGCTTTCGGCCGCCGTTACGCTACGGACAGAGCGTGTGCCTTCGGGAGCCGCTGCCCGTACCGGGCGCGTACGAGATCGAGTTGAAGCGGCTGGCGCGGGTTGGGGCACCCCCGCTCGCGAGGGGCGGGGGCTTCGCGGAGGGCGCCGTTGGAGACGCCCGACGACCTGGGGCGCTCCCGTGAGGATCGGTCGGCGTAGCTTGGTCTGCGCTCGTCACGGCGGTAGCGTGGCGAGGGAGACGGTCGGGGCGAGGACCGGACGTGGCTACGGCGCTGCTGATCATCGATTTCCAGAACGACTTCACGCCGGGCGGGGCCTTGCCCGTGGCCGATGGCGACGCGATCGCAGGGCCCGTGCAGCGGCTTGCGGACGCGCTCGATGTGGTCGCTGCGACCCGGGATTGGCATCCGGCGGATCACAGCTCGTTCGAGCCGTACGGCGGGCCCTGGCCGGTCCACTGCGTCCGTGACACCCACGGGGCGGAGTTCCACCCGGCGATGGCGGAGATCGAGATCGATGCCGTGATCAGCAAGGGGGTCGACCGTGACGATCCCGGATACAGCGGCTTCGCGGGCACGGAGCTGGCCGGGCTGCTGCGCAACCGAGATGCTGAGGACGTGTTCGTCGTCGGCTTGGCGACCGAGTACTGCGTTCGCGTATCGGCGATCGATGCGGTGCGCGAGGAACTCGAGGTGACGCTCGTCGAGGACGGCACGCGCGGCCTCGAGGTCCACAAGGGCGACGTCGCGCGCGCGATCGAAGAGATGCGGGCGGCGGGAGCGCGGGTGGCCCAGTCGGCGGACGTGCTTGCCGCCGTCGGGCGCTAATCGAGGAGGCGGGATGCTGAGACGCCGTGCGCCGTCGGCGGTGCCGGCTTCAGCCGTCATGCTGGTTGCGGCCGCCTACTCAGGAGAGAGGCAGAGCGACACCGGCGACGCCACCGACAGCAGGGCCTCCGCTGCGCCCCCAACGACCGTCACCACGACCATCGACGTCGACGGCGGGCCCGAGCGCTTGGCGATCACGCCGGACGGCGCCTCGTCGAGCATCGCGAGGTGGTAATCGGCCGCGGCGACTACCGAGCGTCGTTTGTACCCACTACCCCCCAGGAGCGAGCGGATACCGGCTTTCCGCGGGGATTTCTTTCGCCGAGCGCAGCTTCGGCCGGTGCTCCGGCGGGGTATGGCGCAGAAGGCGAGCAGGTCCTCCTCGGCGCCCGAGAGCAGCTCCGCCACCCGCGTCCGTCGCGACCGGCTCCCCCGCCCTGCTCCGCAGGACCACGGTCAACGCCACGGGTGGCCGCAGGACACCGAGAGAGCGCCTCGTGATCCGAGCACGTCAGCGCTCGCTCGTCCCCGCCCTCCTGCCGCGAGCGACGAGCCGACGAGCCGTCTTCGGTCCGAGGTCGCCGACCAGGGCGCCGATG
>JAUVQP010000018.1 GCA_030598075.1 Miltoncostaeaceae bacterium
GCCCGTGACGCGATCGACGACGGGGCCGACGAGCACCCGGCCGACCAGGCTGTTGTTGAGGCCGCCGTGACGGAAGATGTACGCGTCGATGCCCTCCGTGGCGCCGCAGTCGCCCTCGCGGATGATGACGTCCTGCGCGACGTCCACCAAGCGCCGCGTAAGGTACCCGGAGTCCGCGGTCTTGAGGGCGGTGTCCGCGAGACCCTTGCGCGCGCCGTGGGTCGAGATGAAGTACTCGAGGACGTCGAGCCCCTCCATGAAGTTGCTCCTGATCGGGCGCTCGATCGTCTCGCCCTTCGGGTTGTTCATCAGGCCACGCATGCCGGCGAGCTGACGGATCTGCTTGAAGCTTCCCCGCGCGCCCGAGTTGGCCATCATGAAAATCGGGTTGAGCCGGTAGAGGTAGTCCTGCATGGCCTCGCCCACCTCGTCGCTGGCCTGCGACCACAGCTTGACGACCTCTTCCTTACGCTCCTCGACGCTCATCTCGCCCCGATCGAAGTAGCCCTCGACCTCCGCCACCTCCGCGTCGAACCTCGCGATGATCTCGTCCTTGGAGGGCGGAACGACGATGTCGTTCTTGCTGATCGTGATGCCGGAGTCGCTCGCGTAGCGAAAGCCCAGGGTCTTGAAGGTGTCGAGCACCATCGAGACCGCGGTCGGCCCGTAGAGCTGCACGAGCCGCTCGATGTAGTTGCTGACCTCGCGCTTCGTCAGCGTCGCGTCGTTGCGCGGGAGCGGGTTCCGCTCCAGCTCCTCCTCGCCGACGACCTGCGCAAGAGCCGCCTCGACCTCGGCGTGGAAGACCACGCGCCCGGACGTGGTGAGGATGGGCTCCTCGGAGCCCGCCTCCCGCAGCTCGATGACCTCCTGGAGGCCGACGCCCTTCTGGTCGAGCGCGAGCATCACGTCCTGCGGGGTGCGGAACACCCGAAGCGGCCCCGCCTGGAGCTCGGAGAAGGGCGAGGTGGACCACTCGCCGCCTTCGACCCGGGCCTCTTGGTTGCGCTTCAGCTTGAACGCCCGCTTCGCGCGGTTGAACAGCGCGGGCAGCTCGATGGGGGCTCCCCGACCCTCTTCTCCCTTCTTGCGCACGTCCAGCTTCGGACAGTGCGTGAGGTAGTAGAGGCCGAGCACCATGTCCTGCGAGGGAACCGTGATTGGCCGGCCGTGGGCTGGCGAGAGGATGTTGTTCGCCGACAGCATGAGGATGCGGGCCTCGGACTGCGCCTCGACCGAGAGTGGCAGGTGAACGGCCATTTGGTCCCCGTCGAAATCGGCGTTGAACGCCGTGCACACCAGCGGATGGATCTGGATCGCCTTGCCCTCGACGAGCACCGGCTCAAACGCCTGAATGCCCAAGCGGTGCAGCGTCGGCGCGCGGTTGAGCAGGACCGGGTGCTCCCCGATGACCTCCTCGAGCACGTCCCAGACCTCGGGCACCATCGACTCCACGAGCTTCTTCGCGGCCTTGATGTTCTGGACCTGCTTCCGCTCGACGAGGCGGCTCATGATGAAGGGCTTGAAGAGCTCGAGCGCCATGAGCTTCGGCAGGCCGCACTGGTGCAAGAGGAGCCTGGGGCCGGCCACGATGACGGAGCGACCCGAATAGTCGACGCGCTTTCCGAGCAGGTTTTGGCGGAAGCGGCCCTGCTTGCCCTTGAGCATGTCGGACAGCGACTTGAGCGGCCTGTTGCCGGGACCGGTCACCGCGCGGCCGCGACGTCCGTTGTCGAACAGCGCGTCGACGGCCTCCTGGAGCATGCGCTTCTCGTTGTTGACGATGATCTCGGGCGCACCGAGGTCGAGCAGCCGCTTGAGCCGGTTGTTGCGGTTGATGACACGCCGGTAGAGGTCGTTGAGGTCGCTGGTCGCGAACCGACCGCCGTCGAGCTGGACCATCGGCCGCAGCTCGGGCGGAATGACCGGCACGGCCTCGATGACCATCCACTCCGGGCGGTTGGTGCTCTTGCGGAACGCCGAGACCACCTTGAGGCGCTTGACCGCGCGCTGCTGGCGCTGACCCTTGGACGTGGAGATCGTCTCGCGCAGGGACTGGGCCTCGTCATCGAGGTCGATCCCCTCGAGCAGATCGCGGATGGCGGTGGCGCCCATGCCGCCGGAGAAGTACTCGCCGAAGCCGTGCGGAGAGCCGAACCGGTCCTTCATCTCGCGGAAGAGTTGCTCGTCGGGCTCGATCTCGCGGGCGCGGAGGTCCTTGAAGCGCAGCCACGCCTCCTTCAGCCGGTCGATCGACTCCTCGGTGTAGCGCTCGACGTCCTTGATGTGGACCTCGGTCTCCTTGCGCAGATTCGCCTCGGCCTGCTTGCGATCGTCGTCGGTGAGCTCGCGACGGGCCTCGGGGTCGTCGCTGCTGCGGTCGCGCCGCAGCACGTCGGTCCAGTAGAAGTCCTCGTCGGTGAGGCCGTCGACCGTGCCGTCGCGGAGCCACTCCGCACGCCTCTCCATGCGCTCGTTGAGCTCCATGGTGCGCGTCTCGCGGTCCTGGCCGAACTGCTCGATGAGCTCGTTGGTGCGCCCTTCGAGCTCAACGAGGTCGGCGGCACGGGCGTCCTCGTCGACGTCGGTGACGATCGACGCAGCGAAGTAGAGGACCTTCTCGAGCTGCTTCGGCGCGATGTCGAGCATGTAGCCGATGCGGCTGGGCACGCCCTTGAAGAACCAGATGTGGCTGACCGGAGCCGCGAGGTCGATGTGGCCCATCCGCTCCCGGCGTACCTTGGCGCGCGTGACCTCGACCCCGCAGCGCTCGCAGATGATGCCCTTGTAGCGAACGCGCTTGTACTTGCCGCAGTAGCACTCCCAGTCCTTGGTGGGACCGAAGATCTTCTCGCAGAAGAGCCCGTCCTTCTCGGGCTTGAGCGTGCGGTAGTTGATCGTCTCGGGCTTGGTGACCTCGCCGGAGGACCACTGCCGGATCTGCTTGGAACTGGCCAAGCCGATCGTGATGGAGTCGAAATTGTTGATGTCGATCACGTGACCGCACTGCCTTTCTGATTTGGCCGGATCGCGCCGTCGCGCGGCGCACCCGGGCTCGTCACCATCCCCTCGAAATCGCGCCGCTCACGATGGCGGCGCACTCCCTGCGGCTAGCCGTCTTCGGTGGTGTCGCCGGCGGCGGCCACGACCGGGGCACCGTCGGCCTCTTCCTGGCCGACACCGCCGTCGCCGTTACCCTGTGAGTCCCCACCCGCGGGCTCGTCGCTGGAGCGCTCCGCCCCAAGCCCCCCGGAGAGGTCGATGCCGAGTTCCTCGGCGGCGCGGAGCAGGTCGTCGTCGTCGTCCCCGTCCATCTGCGGCCCGGACTCGCCCTCCACGCGAACGTCCAAGCCAAGGCTCTGCATCTCCTTGAGCAGCACCTTGAAGCTCTCGGGAATGGAGGGCTCCTGGATGTTCTCGCCCTTGACGATCGCCTCGTAGGCCTTGACCCGGCCCACGGTGTCGTCGCTCTTGATGGTGAGCATCTCCTGAAGCGTGTAGGCGGCTCCGTACGCCTCGAGCGCCCACACCTCCATCTCGCCGAAGCGCTGGCCGCCGAACTGCGCCTTGCCGCCCAGCGGCTGCTGGGTGACGAGCGAGTACGGGCCCGTGGAACGAGCGTGGATCTTGTCGTCCACGAGGTGCAGCAGCTTCAGCATGTACATGTAGCCGATCGTCACCTTGCCGTCGTACGGCTCGCCGGTGCGGCCGCTGTAGAGACGCGCCTTCCCGGAGCAGCGCCGCCCCTTGCGGTCCCCCTCGTCGACCGAGAAGCGCACCGGGTGATCGGGATGGCTGTTCTGCCAGTCGATCAGCACCTGGTCGACGTCCTCCGGGGTCGCGCCGTCGAACACCGGCGTGGCGACCGGGCGGCGCTCGGGCGGAGTCGTCTTGACCTCGCCGCCGTCGTGCCACCCGTGGAACGCCGCCCACCCGAGGTGGGTCTCGAGGATCTGGCCGATGTTCATGCGCGACGGCACGCCGAGCGGGTTGAGGATCATCTCGACGGGCGTGCCATCCGCGAGGAAGGGCATGTCCTCCTCGGGCACGATCTTGCTGATGACGCCCTTGTTGCCGTGGCGCCCCGCGAGCTTGTCGCCCTCGGCGATCTTGCGGCGCTTGGCAACGTAGACGCGCACCAGATCGTTGACGCCCGGAGCCAAGTCGTCGCCCACGTCACGGCTGAACATCTTGACGTCGATGACCTTGCCGCCCTCGCCGTGAGGGACCTTGAGCGAGGTGTCGCGGACCTCTCCGGCCTTCTCCTTGAAGATCGCCCGGATGAGCTTCTCCTCGGCGGTGAGCTCGGTCTCGCCCTTCGGCGTGACCTTGCCCACGAGCAAATCGCCCGAGATGACCTCGGCGCCGACGCGCACGATCCCGCGCTCGTCGAGGTCCGCGAGGGACTCCTCCGAACGGTTGGGGATGTCGCGGGTGATCTCCTCGGCGCCCAGCTTCGTGGTGCGGGCGTCAAGCTCGTACTCCTCAATGTGAATCGACGACAGGACATCGTCCTTGACGAGGCGGTCCGAGATGATGATGGCGTCCTCGAAGTTGTAGCCCTCCCAGCTCATGAAGGCCACGAGAATGTTCCTCCCGAGGGCCAGCTCGCCCATGTCCGTGGAGCTTCCATCGGCCAGGACCATGGAGGCCTCGACCGCGTCCCCCACGCGCACGATCGGCTTCTGGTGGATGATCGTGCCCTGGTTGGAGCGCGTGAACTTCTGGAGCCCGTAGCGCTCGATATCGCCGTCGCCGTCCTCGATGAGCACGTGCTCGGCGTCGGCCGCCACCACGGTGCCGTCCCCCCGGCTGAGCACCACGTCGCCGGTGTCGATCGCCGCGCGATGCTCGATGCCGGTGCCCACGAGGGGAGCCTCGGTCACCATGAGCGGTACCGCCTGGCGCTGCATGTTGGCGCCCATCAGCGCGCGGTTGGCGTCGTTGTGCTCGAGAAACGGAATGAGCGCGGTGGCCACCGACACGATCTGCTCGGGCGACACGTCCATGTAGTGGACGTCCTCCGGCTCGGCGAGGACGGGCTCGCCGCCGCTCCGGCAGAGCACGCGCCCGACCAGGGCCCCCTTGCCGTCGACTTCGGCGTTGGCCTGCGCGATGACCTTGTGCTCCTCCTGCGTGGCGTCAAGACGCTCGATGTCAGCCGTGACCACGCCGTCCTCGACGCGCAGGTAGGGCGTCTGGATGAAGCCGAACTCGTTGACCGTCGCGTAGCTTCCGAGCGAGCCGATGAGGCCGATGTTCGGGCCCTCGGGCGTCTCGATCGGACACATGCGCCCGTAGTGGGTCGTGTGCACGTCGCGGACCTCGATGGGCGCGCGCTCCCGAGTGAGTCCGCCTGCGCCGAGCGCCGAGAGACGGCGCCGATGCGTGAGGCCGGCCAGCGAGTTGGTCTGGTCCATGAACTGCGAGAGCTGGGACGAGCCGAAGAACTCCTTCAGCGCCGCGACCACCGGGCGTATGTTGATGATCGTCTGGGGCGTGATGGTGTCCACGTCCTCGGTGCTCATACGCTCGCGGACGACCCGCTCCATGCGGTAGAAGCCGATGCGGAAGGCCTCCTGGATGAGCTCGCCGACGGTGCGCAACCGCCGGTTCCCAAAGTGCTCGTACTCGTCGAGCGAGCCGGCGATCGCGTCGCGCGGCAAGCTCGCGCAGTCGGCCGCGAAGTCCTTGGAGTCCTCCGGGACACCGAGGCGGATGGGTAGGGCGACGAGGCGGCGGATGAGCTCGACCAGGTCGTTGCTGCCGCCCGACAGACGCCCGGTGAACCGGGGACTCGTGAGCGTGCGAACCTCGGAGCTGACGTCGATGCCGAGCCGGGCGTTGAGCTTGTAGCGGCCCACCCGCGTGAGGTCGTAGCGCTTGGGATCGAAGAACAGCGAGCGCACGAGCGCACGGGAATTGTCGACCGTGGGAGGCTCACCCGGGCGCTGCTTCTTGAACACCTCGATCAAGGCGTGCTGCATGATCTCGCCGGCGCGCGCGTCAAAGCGCCTCTCGATGGCCTCGACGTGGGCCTCGATCTTCGCCCGGTCCTCGGTGGACATCTGGTCCATGTCGCCGCCCAGCGCCTGGAGCTCCTCGACGAGCGCGTCGATCTCCTCGAGGCTCTTGCGGGCACCGGTCTGCGGCGCTCCCTCGGTGGCGTCCTTGTCGAGGGTGTTCTGGATGAACGGGTTGACGCGGTCGTCGTCGTCCGGATGCCGAAAGAGGTTCGCCACGTCGTCGCGGGTGTAGCCGAGCGCGAAGAGCAGCGTCGTGACCGGAAGCTTGCGCTTGCGGTCGATACGGACGTTGACGAGGCCCTTCTTGTCGATCTCGAGCTCGACCCACGACCCGCGCGACGGCATGAGGTTTGCGATGAAAGCCTGCTTCTCGCGGTCCTTCGGCTCCATGACGTACGCGCCGGGCGAGCGCACGAGTTGCGTGACCACGACGCGCTCGGTGCCGTTGATGATGAAGGTGCCCCAGTCCGTCATGAGCGGAAGGTCGCCCATGAAGACCTTCTGCTCGCGAATCTCCCCGGTCTCCCGGTTGACGAACCGGACCTCCATGGTGAGCGGCGCGGCGTACACCATGTCCTTCTCGCGACACTCGCGGATGAGGTTGTTCGGCTGGATGTCCTCCAGCGGCATTCCGGGCTCCCACCCGCCGAGCGTGTACTTGCCGAACTCGACGGCAAGCGTTCCGGTGAAGTCCTCCACCGGGGAGATGTCGTCGATCGTCTCCCGAAGTCCCTCGTTCAAGAACCACGCGAACGAACGCAGCTGGATGTCGATCAGGTTGGGTACGTCGAGAACCTTCTTCGTGCTCGAGAAGCTGTAACGGCTGCGGGCAGCGTCAATGGTGCTCAAGTCGCAAGTCCTCCTGGACTGAGAGCATGGGGCGAGCGGGGCATCGGCGGGCGGACACCGACGCGGGCGTAACGACGCACATTAGCACGCGGGCGTGTGGCCACAAACCCTCACGCCCCGATGTGTCGCCCCGCTCGCAGATCGCGCCCGAGCGGCGATCTTCGGTCAACTCCGCCGGCCAAGCGCCGGTAGTCTAGCGTTAGCGGTCCGACAACGGATGTCGCGTCGAGGACGGCCCATCTCCCCCCTCCCGTCGCCAGCGAACGACGACCTCGACGAGGGCGTCGAGCGCCTGCCCCGACTGCTCGCCGAGGCCCATCGCCTGTGGACGGCTCCGGACGAGCGACGCCGGGTGCGTGCCTTCGGCTTCCGGCCCGCCGTGGAGGAGGGCGTGCTCAAGCGCGAGTGGCACGGGCTCCGCGTGCGCGTGTCGGAAGGGAGCATTCGGGCGGCGCTACCCGGCGTGGGCGAACTCTTCTACCAGACCGAGGACGGAGGCATCATGCTCGATGGCGAGGCGTTCACGGCGACACCGGAGGGCGTGCGGATCGTCAAGGGCCTGCTCGACCTGATCCACGACTACGAGCGGTGGGTCGAGGTGCGCGAGGGGCGCGAGGAGCGCATCGCGCGAACGACGCGGCCCGGCGGGCGGGCGCGGCAGACCCCATACAACGCCCTCGCCGAGGCACGCCGCGTGCAGCGTCTGCTGTTGCCTCCACGCCGCGGGCGACGCCGACGGCGGACCGCGTAGCGTGGCGCGCCGCGTGGTCTTCCTCGACGTCAACGAGACCCTGCTCGACCTCAGGGGCCTCGACCCGCTCTTCGCTCGACACCTGGGCGACGCGGGAGCCCGGCGCGAATGGTTCTCGACGATGCTCTCGGCCGCGTTCGTCTCGATCATCACCGGAGACGACCGGACGTTCGGCGAGCTCGGCGCGGCGGCGCTGGACACCGTGGCGGCGCGCCGCGATGTCCGGCTCGGCACTGCGGAACGATCCGAGGTCCTCGGTGGCCTACGGCACCTCCGGCCCCACCCGGAGGTCCCTGGAGCGATCTCCCGCTTGTCCTCGTCGGGGCTACGGGTGGCGGCGCTGACAAACTCGTCGATCGAGGTCGCGATGGAGCAGATGGTCGCGTCAGGCCTGAATCGGCTGCTCGAGACCGTGCTCTCAGCCCACGATGCCGGGCGCCTCAAGCCGGCGCCTGAGCCCTACCTCCGAGCGCTCGAGGCGCTCGGCGCGCGACCCCACGAGGCATGGATGGTCGCCGCCCACGACTGGGACCTGCGCGGCGCCAGAGCGGTCGGGCTCAGGCCGGCCTACGTCGCGCGCCCGGGGCAGACGTTCACACCCCCCGAGGAGCTTCCGGACGTCCACGGGCCCGACCTGGACGCGGTCGTCGACCAGATCCTGGAGGCGCAGTAGGTCACTCGACCGAGATCGCGATGATCCGGCGCCCGAGGTTCCCCGCCATGTCTTCGGCCCGCACCTCGATGCGGTGCCGACCCCGCCGGAGCGCGGGAATGCGTCGCACGAACGCCGAGCGCCGGACCCGGGCGAGCCGGCGTCCATCGAGCAGGATCTCCACGGAGCGGATCGTTCCGCGATCGCGTGCGAGCACCGCGAGGCGCCGCCGCCCCGGCAACAGCCGGGCGCGCACCCGCGGCGCGGATCGATCCAGACGCAGAAGCCCGGCACCGAAGCCCAGGTCATAGCCGCGGGGGCCAAGGTCGAGCGGGACGCGGGCGAGGTCGGCGCGCAGGAAAGCCGCCTCGACAGGCAGCCCGAGGGCCATCCGGGCCTGGCGCAGCAGCACCGCCGCCCCTGCGACGTGTGCCGTCGCGGCGGAGGTTCCCGCGGTGCCCGGCCAGAGCGGGTTCGAGGTGACATAGGTGGGGGCGGAGATGTCGGGCTTGGGCCGCCCGTCGTCGGTGGGGCCGTGGGACGAGTAGGGCTCCAGCGTGGTGCGGGTCCAGCGGACGGCTCCGACCGAGAACGACCCGGCGGCGTCGCCGGGGGTCGGCACGCTCCCCTCGGCCACCGCGTTCGGCCCGAAGCCGACCGTCCGCGAGAACACCTCGAGCTCGACCGGCGCCCCATCCAGCTGGCGCACGACGACGCGCCACGCGCTACCCCCCTGGGCGGGAACAGCCGAGGTCAGCCCGCCAGAGGCCGGCGTGCGAGCGACCTCGGCCCAAACGCCGTCGCGAAGGCGCTCGATGGTGGCCATCGAGCGCGAGCCCGCCGTATCGAGGCTCATCTGGAGCCACTCGCCGGGCCGCGGCGCGATCGGAAGGACGGTGCCGGACGCCGGAGCGGTGCCGGCCCAGTGCCGGCGCGCGAAGTTGCCCGCCGAGTTGATCCAGAACGCCCCGGCGGCGGCAGCTCGATCGACCGCGCGAGCGCTCGGTCCCGATCCATCAAAAGGCGGCGTGAGAAAGGAGTTCGAGTGGCTCACGATCGGGATCTCACGGGCGATGATCCACTCGACCGCCTCGGCGAACTCGTCCTGTGAGTGGTAGTTCACGAGCACGAGCGACGCGTTCGGCGCGAGGTCGTGGACGATCTCGGCCATCCGCACCCCGTGCTGCGTGGGTCCCCCAATCGCGGTGCGACCGGCGAAGCCGTGCTCGCGATCGAAGCTCGCGAGGCTCAGGCTGCCGCGCGAGGGCAGCTCGCCGAGCGCGATCGAGTCGTCGAGGCCGCCGAACCCAAGGTCGAGCACGGCCACGGACTGGCCCTCGCCGAGGTAGCCGCGCGACCAGAGGGCGTCGGCGCCCATGCGCGTCGCCCCCTGGCCGATGAGAGCGGCGTCGGCGGCGGGGGCCGCGAGGGTGAGCGCGACGAGGAATGCCGCGAGGGATGCCGCCCGTCTCATCGGCGCGCAACAAAGCACAGTCGCCGCCCGCGGTCCATCGCGGACGTGGCGACCACCCCCTCGCGCCCGGCGAGACGCGAGGGCGGCCCCGCCTCCGGATGTTCCGCGCCGACCGCCGGACGCTAGGCGATCGAGACGGCCCCTCCGGCCTCCTCGATCTGCGACTTGATTTGGTCGGCCTCCTCGCGGGAGATGCCCTCCTTGACGGGGCTCGGGGCCTTGTCCACCAGCCCCTTGGCCTCTTTGAGGCCGAGCCCGGTGATCGTGCGCACCACCTTGATGACCTGAATCTTCTTGTCGCCGGGGCCATCGAGCGTCACCGTGACCTCGCTGGCCTCCTCCTCGGCGGCGGCGCCATCGGCGGGTGCGTCCCCGGCCGCCGCCGTCACCGCCACCGGCGCGGCAGCCGTCACGCCAAAAGCCTCCTCGAGGGCCTTGATGCGCTCGGAAAGCTCGAGAACCGAGATTCCCTTGAGCTCCTCAATCCATTCCTCGCTGGTCATCGCCATTGCCTGCTTCCCTCTCGTCGTGTGTCTGATGGTGGAGCCGTGCGCCGAGCCCGCCGGGGGGTCAACCCTCGGCGGGCTCGGCCTCTCGCCGGGCCGCAACCGCTCCGAGCGTGCGCGCCAGCCCCGAGATGAGCGCGTCGAGCCCTCCGGCGAGGCCACTCAGCGGCGCGTTGAGACCGCTGGCCAAGTTGGCGAGCAACTGCTCGCGGGCGGGGAGCGCAGCGAGGTGCTCGATGGCGGCGACATCGATTGCCTCACCGTCCAGCAGCCCTCCGGTGATGGCGGGACGGCCGCCGTGCCCATCGCCGAACTCCTTGAGCGCCTTGGCCGCGGCTGCGGCGTCGTCGCCCGCCCAGACGAGCCCGCACGGACCGTCGAGGAGCGGCAGCAGCGCCTCGCGGCCCGCCTCGCTCGCGGCCCGTCGCGCGAAGGTGTTCTTGACGACCGAGAACTCGGCCTCGGCCCCACGAAGACGACCGCGCAGCGCGGACATCTCCTTGACCGACAGGCCCCGGAAGTCCGTGGCCAAGATCGTGTCCTTGTCGCGAAGGCGCTCCGTGAGGCGCGCGATCGCCGCGGCTTTCTCGTCTCTGTTCAGCGTGTCACCTCCCTGAGTCCGCGCGTGGCGGCAGCGGGAGACGACACGCCGGAGCGGTCGTCCAAACTGCCAACCTCGCACGGGCGACGCCCCGAGGAGCATCATTTCGGGCGGCGACGCCGCCCCCGTGTTTCTGCGGTTGGATCGTCGTGCCCACTAGCCGGCCGCCGGCGCCTCCTCGGGCGTATCGAGCAGGTCCGAGGTGCGCGTGGTGTCCACCGAGATCCCCGGGCCCATGGTCTGAGCCATGGTGATCGAGTGGATGTAGCGACCCTTGGTGGAGGCGGGCCTCACCCGCACGATCTCCTCGACGACGGCCTCGTAGTTCTCGAGCAGCTCGCGCTCGCCGAAGCTGTGCTTGCCGATGGAGATGTGGATGATCCCGGTGCGGTCGGTGCGGTACTCGACCTTGCCCGACTTGACGTCCCCGACGGCCTTCGCGACATCCATCGTAACCGTGCCGCTCTTCGGGTTGGGCATCTTGCCGGCCGGGCCGAGGATGCGACCCAGCTTCCCGACCGTGCTCATCATGTCGGGGGTCGCGATGGCGATGTCGAAGTCGGTGAAGCCCTCTTGGACGCGCTTCCCGAGGTCGTCTGACCCGACGATATCGGCGCCGGCCTCCAGCGCCTCGCGGGCCTTGTCGCCCTCGGCGAAGACAGCCACCGTGACCTCTTTGCCGGTGCCGTTGGGAAGGTTGATCGTACCGCGAAGCTGCTGGTCGGCGTGGCGGACGTTGAGGCCGAGCCGCATGTGCACCTCGACGGTGGCGTCGAAGCGCGTGAGCTGCTGCGACTTGAGCAGCCGCACCGCCTCGGCCGGCTCGTACGCCGTCTCGGGATCGAGCGCCCCTTTTGCGTCGAGGTACTTCTTTCCGTATTTCGCCATCGCTGCCGCCCGCTGCCGTCGCGTTACGCGGGGTCGACCGTGATGCCCATGCTGCGAGCCGTCCCGGCGATGCTCGTCATGGCGGACTCCATGTCGGTCGTGTTGAGGTCGGGCATCTTGGTCTCGGCGATCTGGCGCACCTGTCGGCGGGTGAGGTTGGCGACCTTGTCGCGGTGGGGCTCAGCGCTGCCCTTGTCGATGCCGAGGGCCTGGCGGATGAGCACCGGAGCCGGGGGGGTCTTGGTGATAAACGTGAACGACTTGTCCTCGAACACCGAGATCTCGACCGGCGTGATGATGCCGTTGCCGGACTGCGTCTGCGCGTTGAAGGTCTTGCAGAACTCCATGATGTTGATGCCGGCGCCACCCAGCGCCGGACCGACCGGCGGGGCCGGAGATGCCTGCCCGGCCGGGATGTGGAGCTTGATGAGCTGCTGAACCTTCTTCGCCATGACTCCGTGGGGTCGTCGCGAACGCGTCCGTCGGCCCTCAGGCCGACGGGGGACTATAGCCGACCGTCAACCGCGGTGACGGTCGGCCCACGGGGCGGCCCGCCATTCTGAGACAGCCGCTACGAGACCTTCTTGACCTGGTCGAAGCTGAGCTCGGCCGGCGTCTCGCGGCCGAAGATCTCGACCATCACCTTGAGGCGCGCCTGCTCCGCGTTGATCTCGGCAATCTCGCCGGTGAAGTCGGAGAGCGGCCCGGAGATGACCTTCACCGTCTCGCCCTGGCTGAACTCGGCCCGCACGGCCTTGCGCGCGGTGTCCATGCCCTTCCGGAGAAGCCGGTCGACCTCCGCCTGGCTGAGCGGCACGGGCTCGTTGTCGCGGCTGCTGCCGCCCACGAAGCCGGTGACGCCGGGCGTGTCCTTGACCAGCCAGCGGGCGTCATCCGTCATGTCCATGTTGATGAGGACGTAGCCCGGAAGCGTGCGCTTCTCGCTCTGGACCTTCTTGCCTTCCTTGGTCTCGACGACTCGCTCGGTGGGAATCACGATCTCGCGCACCCGCTCCGCCTGCCCCAGAGAGTAGAGGCGGTGCTCGATATTCGTCTTGACCTTCTTCTCGTGACCCGAGTAGGTGTTGATCACGTACCAGCGGAACACCAAGGACCCTTCCGTCGAGTGTTCATGCGCCGGCCGCGAGCGGCCGGCGTCGGGCAGACTAGTGCACCGGCGCCCGTGCGCCCGGATCGCCGCCCGTGCTCTCGCGAAGGAGCGTTGGCGGGCTGCCGCCCTGGGAAAGCCCCGCGGGGCGAGGACAGAGCGTCATCGCGATGGTGGAGACCATGGCGACGAACAGCATCGGCGGAGGTGTGCAGCCCGTCGGAACGCGGTGAGCGTTTCGTCACGAGAGCACTAGAACAGGCCCGAGACTACCCGATCGAAGATCGCGTCCAAGGCGGCGAGGTAGACCGTGACGAGCGCCACGACGAACAGCACGACCGCGGTCGACTGCAGCAGAACCGGGCGGGTGGGCCAGCTGACCTTGCGAAGCTCGGCGACGACCTCCCGCAGGAACTGCTGAAAGCCGCCTCGGCGCTCCTGGACCGACTTGGTGACCGAGCCGGCCTTGTTCGCGGTTCCTCTGCGCTGCCGGCCCTGGCCCCCCTGCGCGCGCTGGGCCGAGCGGCGCTGCCGCGTGGTCGCGGGGCTGTCGCTCGAGTCGGAACTCGAGCCGGAGTCGGAACTCGAGCCGGAGTCGGAACTCGAGCCGGAGTCGGAACTCGAGCCGGAGTCGGGGCTGCGGTTGCGCCGCCTGCCCCCACTGCCGCTCACCCCACCCGGTCGGATGCGTGCCATCTCAGCCTTCCTGCGAAACAGGGCCGGAGGGAATCGAACCCCCAACCCCCGGTTTTGGAGACCGGTGCTCTACCAGTTGAGCTACGACCCTCTGCGTCACGATCGCTCCGAGCGGCGCCACGACAGCCCGGAGCCTACGGCGGAAGGGGTGGCGATGGCCTCGCACGGTGAGGGAAGCCCCCGATGCCCGGTCCGCGGAACCAAATCGGACGGTACCACACCACCGCCGGGCCGCCGCCCGGCCGGGGCGAGCGGCTCAGCGCCCGCGCAGCCGCCGCAATCGGAGCAGCGGATCGGCGGCCGCAGCCGCCTCGGCGACGCTCGCGACGCGCAGTAAAGATGCGGCCGCCCGCTGCAGGTCGAGCCCCGTCGCCACGTCGACCGGGCGCTCGCCGAGCTGCTCACACAGGCCCGTGTACTCGGCGACGAGACGCGGACGCGCCCTGGCGGCCGGCGAGCCCGCCGAGCGCACGCGCTGGCACAGCCTCTGCACCTGATGGACGCCGGGGGCGTCGGTGCTCACGACCACTCCGGCTGGCCGCCCACCCGGACGAGCATCGCCCCGTCGCGCCCGGCGTCGATCGAGAGAAGGAAGCGCCGGCCGCGGGGACCGAGCTCGTACTCCTCTTGGAGGTCGAACACCTCGTGAGCCGGACCGCTGGCGTGGGCCCGGAGGCGAAGCGGCGCGACGGTCACCAGGTCCAACTCCTCCAGGCCGCGCATCAGGCACCCCGCAGCGCGCGGCGTCATGGGATCGCTCGTCGGGAAGTCAGTCATCTCCCCCTCCACGGGGTCGGTTCTCGGGAAGTCGATCGTCGCTCCCTCGAATCGGCACCGGGGGCTCGAACTTGACGCCGCGCGGCACGACCGAGGCAGGTGTCGATGTGGTCAAATGCAGTCGATGGCGGAGTGGTCGGACTGGTATCTGCGAGATGACCCCGCGGGGTGGGTTCTGCCCCGGATCCTTCGAGAGCGGGCCGAGGCGCACCCGGAGCGTCCGCTCCTCCGCTTCGGCGACGAGGAGTGGCAGAGCTACGGCGAGGTCAACGCCAGGGCGAATCGTGTCGCGAACGCGTTGATCGCCCGCGGACTCCGCAAGGGCGACGCCGTCTCGACGCTGCTGCCCAACAGCGCCGACCACGTCGCCGTGTGGTTCGGAATCCTGAAGGCCGGCGGGGTCCAGTGCCCCATCAACCTCGCCTACCGGGGCGACTTCCTGTCGTGGGTCATCAACCTTCCGCGGTCGCGGTTCCTGGTCATCGCCGACTCCCATCTGGACCGGCTTGCGGACGTCGCCAGCGACCTTCCGGCGCTCGAGCGCGTCGTGGTCTGGTCGTCCGGCGCGCCCGCAGGGCCGAACCCGGCGCTGCCGCACGAGCCGCTCGCGGAGCTGTTGGAGGCACCGGACGGCGAGCCAGACGTTCCCATCGGCTGGACGGACGACGCCCGCATCATGTTCACGTCCGGCACCACCGGCCGCAGCAAGGGCGCGATCAAGCAGCACGCGTCGGACTACTTCTCTGGCCGCA
>JAUVQP010000079.1 GCA_030598075.1 Miltoncostaeaceae bacterium
AGCTCAGCGAGGACCACTCTGTGGTGTGGGAGCTCGTGAAGCGCGGGAGCATCACGGAGGAGGAGGCCGAGCACCACCCCCACCGGAACGTCATCACCCGGGCGGTCGGCGCGGAGCGGCAGGTCCAAGTCGACGTGAGCCCGCACGAGATTCGCGCGGGCGACATCGTGCTCCTGTGCAGCGACGGCCTGTGCGCGTACGTCCCGAAGTCCGAGATGATCGACTCACTCCAGGGCGACGACGACCTCGCGGTGGTCGCCCGGGATCTTGTGGCGCGGGCAAACGCAAAGGGCGGACAGGACAACATCACGGTGGTCCTCGCGCGGGTCGGCGAGGCGGAGGCCGAGGTGGGCGGCGGGGGCGGCCGCGTTGCCGCACGCCCGGTGGAATCCACCGAGTCCACGCGGCCGATGCGCGTGCTCGGGGGCGTGCACGGCCACCAAGGCTCGGAGCGCCACGGATCCTCCACGACCCCGGGAACCAAAATCCTGGAGCGCGTCTCGCGCAAGCGATCGCGCGTGCGCCCGGCGTTCGCCGCGGCAGCAGTCGTGCTGGCTCTGGCGGTGGGCAGCGTCGCGTGGGTCGCCAGCCGCGCCTACGTCGTCGAGGAGGGGCCGGGCAACGAGGTGCGGATCACCCGGGGGCTGCCGATCGGCGTCGCCGGCGTTGACCTCGCCGTCCCCTGGCAGGACCTGGGCATACCAGCCGACCTGGTGCAGCGCGACGACCCCGGCGCGCTCCGGCGGCGAGCACGGGGGCAGGGCGAGGCGGTCGAGCTCGCCGCGCGGCTCGTCTGGGAGTTCCGGGTTCCGGACCCTTCCGATCCGCTCGGAGGAGGCACGGAGGCTCCCGCCACTCCGTGATCGAGCCTCGCGCGCGCGAGCTCGGGTTTCTCGTGCCCGGAGCCGCTCTCGGCTTTCTCGGTTTGGCGTCCGTGGCGACCGCGCGCGCCGACCAATTCGAGCTGGGGCCACTTCCCGGCGCGTTCGCCGTGCTCGGAGTATTCCTCGCGATGCACGTCGCGCTCCGCATCCGAGCTCCGTCGGCAGACCCGTACCTGCTTCCCGCCGTGGGGCTGCTCACGGTCATCGGACTCGTGGAGCTGCACCGCATCGACCCCTCGCTCGCGGCGGATCAGGCCGTCTGGGTGGCTGTGGGAGGCGCCGTCTTCGTCGCGGTGCTCGTCCTCATGCCGGACCATCGCGTCCTCGAGCGGTTTCGCTACTCGATCGGCCTCGGCGGAGTGGCTCTGCTCGTCGCGACGATGGTCTTCGGCACGACCATCAACGGATCGAAGCTGTGGATCGCCTTCGGCGGACAAACGGTTCAGCTGGGCGAGCTCGCCAAGGTCATGATCGTCATCTTCCTCGCGGGGTACCTTCGCGAGAAGCGCGAGCTGCTGGCCATTCCCACCCGCCGCATCGCGGGCGTCCCGGTCCCGCCGATGAGCGCCCTGGGTCCGGTTCTCGTGTTCCTCGGGGCCGCCCTCCTGCTGGTCGTGGTCCTGAACGACTTCGGCAGCGGCCTGCTCTTCTTCGGCGTATTCGTGGCCATGATGTACCTCGCGACGGGGAGGGCCTGGTACGCGGCGGTCGGGGGAGGGCTCTTCGCGGCCGGGGCGCTGGCCATCTACGCGCTCGTGCCCCGTATTCAGGATCGCGTCAGCGGCTGGCTCAACCCGTTCGACGACCCGGAGGGACAGGGCTTCCAGCTGGTTCAGTCGCTCTACGCCCTCGCCGAGGGCGGCGTCGTCGGACCGGGCCTCGGGCGCGGCTTCCTCGTCGCCGAGAACGGCACGACGGTCATCCCGGCGCTGGAGACGGACTTCATCTTCTCGGCCGTGGCCACCGAGCTTGGGCTGGTGGGCGGCATCGGCCTACTTTTGGGATACGTGCTGCTCATCCAACGCGGTTTCTCGATCGCCACCGACGCGACGGACGGGTTCTCGAAGCTGCTCGCGGGAGGGCTCACCGCAGTCCTCGGCATCCAGGCCTTCCTCATCGTGGGGGGGGTCATCCGACTGATCCCGCTGACCGGCGTCACCCTTCCGTTCATGAGCTACGGCGGATCCTCCGTCATCACGAACTTCGGGATCGTGGCGATTCTGCTCGTCGTCAGCCACCGAAGCCACGCGAGAGGTGCCCGCCGGCTCGATGCGCCGCAGGAGGAGGAGGCGGTGCGTGGATAGGTCCATCCGTCGCCTGTACCTGACCATGGCCGGAGGCTTCGTGGCCCTCACCGTGCTGCTCGGCTACTGGCAGGTGGTCGCGGCCGGCGGACTGTCGAACCGCGCGGGCAACCAGCAGACGCTCCAGCGCGAACGCCTCGTCGACCGAGGGCGCGTCCTGACCGCCGACGGGAAGGTGCTCGCCGCGAGCCGCGCCCGGCGCATCGAGGGGCAGCGCGTTTTCGAGCGGATCTACCCGCAGGGCTCGCTCGCCGCCCACGCGGTCGGGTACGCAAGCCCTCGCGAGGGCAAGACCGGCCTCGAGAGCACCTACAATCGCTTCCTGACGGGGAGCTTCGGCACCGAGCCGATCCTTCGGCGCCTCAACCTGCGCGAGAAGCGGGGTGCCGACCTCCACACCTACCTCCGGTCGGAGGTACAGCGGGCGGCCGTCGACGCGCTCGGCGATTCGCCGGGAGCCGTGGTGGCCATCGCCCCGCGCACCGGCGGCGTCATCGCGCTCGCCAGCGCGCCCACCTTCGACCCCGCCGCCATCGCGACGAACTTCGAGTCGATCGCCGCCCGCCCCGGCGCTCCGCTGCTCGACCGTGGCACCGGAGGCACCTATCCGCCGGGCTCGACCTTCAAGGTGGTGACGGCGACGGCCGCGCTCGAGAGCGGGCTCTATACGCCGACGTCGCGCTTCGACGACACGGGCAGCTTCAACACGCCCGGGGGGCCGATCACAAACTTCGGCGGTCGCCGGTTCGCGCAACATGCCCTGCGCGAGGCGTTCACGCGCTCGATCAACACCACTTTCGCGCGGATCGGCGCCGCCCTGGGCGCCGCACAGCTCGGCGCGACGATGAGCGCATACGGCTTCGGAAAGCGACCCCCGATCGACCTCCCAGAGCAGGAGGTCGTCATCTCGGGCCGGCGTCAGGACGGCCAGCTACTGCCCAACGACCAGCGGGGCGAGGACGTGGCGCGCATCGCCATCGGCCAGGAGAGGCTGGACGTGACGCCGCTGCAGATGGCGATGGTCGTCCAGGCGATCGCGAACGAGGGGACGCTGCTCGCACCACGCCTGGTGCAGCGGATCACCGACCGAGGCGGCTCCGTGGTGCGCCAGCACAGCCCGGAGGAGATCGGACAGGTCGCCACCGCCCAAACGGCGGCGGAGCTGGCGGGCATGATGCAGAACGTGGTGGACGAGGGAACCGGAACAGCCGCGTCGCTGTCGGGCCTGTCAGTGGCCGGCAAGACCGGCACCGCGGAGACGGGCGACTCGGGCCGCAACCAAGCATGGTTCATCGGCTTCGCGCCCGTCGAGAACCCACAGATCGCGGTCGCGGTGGTCATCGAGGACACGTCGGGTACGGGCGGCACCGTGGCCGCGCCGGTGGCCGCGCGCGTGATGGACGCCGCGCTCGGGGGCAGGCCGTGACGTTCCGGCCGGGCATGACCATCGGAGGGCGCTACGAGCTTGGCGCCGAGCTGGGCTCGGGCGGCATGGCTCGGGTCTACCTGGCCCATGACGCGGTCCTCGACCGTCAGGTCGCCGTCAAGGTCCTGGCCGAGAGCTACGCCACCGACCCCAACTTCGTCGAGCGGTTCCGTCGCGAGGCCTCCGCCGCGGCCGGCCTGAACCACCCCAACATCGTGGCGGTCTACGACCGGGGTGACGCGGACGGCAGCTACTACATCGTCATGGAGTACCTGTCGGGCCCGGACCTGAAGCAGGTCATCCGCCGCCGAGCCCCGTTGCCACCCGATCAGGCCGTCGACATGGCCCTCCAGATCCTGGCCGCCGTCGGGGCAGCGCACAAACGCGACATCATCCACCGCGACATCAAGCCGCAGAACGTGCTCGTCGCCGAGGACGGCCGGCTGAAGGTCACCGACTTCGGCATCGCGCACGCCGGCGAGGGCTCCGACATGACCGAGGCCGGGTCGGTCATCGGCACAGCGCAGTACCTGTCGCCGGAACAGGCCCGGGGCGACGAGGTGACGGCCGCCAGCGACTGCTACGCGGTGGGCATCGTTCTGTACGAGATGCTGACCGGACGCCTGCCGTTCGAGGGCGGAGCTCCGGTCGCGGTCGCCATGAAGCAGATCAGCGACCCGCCGGCGCCTCCCCGCGTCCACGAGCCGAGCATCCCCCCGGAGCTCGATCGCATCGTTCTCCGGGCGCTCGAGAAGCGCCCCTCCGAGCGCTACCGCACGGCCGAGGACTTCGCGGAGGCCCTGATGGCGGTGCGCCCCGCGCTGGGGCCGACGACCGCGCAGACGGCGGTGATCGCAGCCGGGGCGGCGGGCGCCTCGACGCGCGTCATGGACCAGCCGAGCGAGCCCACGGGGCCCACCCGCGTGGCTCCGCCGCCGCACGAGCTCCCACCGAGGCGACGCTGGCCGTGGGTGGTCGGCGGGCTGGGCGTCGTGGCGCTGGTCGCGGTGGTGCTCGCCCTCGTACTCTCCGGCGGCGGCGCATCCACGACGACGGTCCCGGACGTCGAGGGTCTCCAGCTCGTGGACGCGGCGCGAGCGATCCGCGACGCGGATCTCAGCCCAGAGATCGACAACGTCCAGCGAGACGGCGTCGAGCCGGGCACGGCGATCGGCACCGATCCGCCCGCCGGCACCGAGCTCGACAAGGGCGATACCGTGATCCTGCGGGTCAGCGTCGGTCCCGAGACCGCTCCCGTCCCACGGGTCACCGGCGAGACGATCGAGGACGCCCGGCGCATCCTGACCCAGGCCGGCTTTGAGGTTCGGGTTCAACGGGAGGCGTCGGAGGACGTGGAGGCCGGCAGCGTCATCAGCCAGACGCCGCGAGCCGGCGACGAGGCCGCCCCCGGGAGCGACGTCGTCTTGGTCGTCAGCACCGGAGCCGAGCAGGTCGCCGTGCCGAGCGTCGCAGGCCGCACTCAGGACGTCGCCGACGGCCTCCTGCGCGGCCAGGGCTTCGGCGTGAGCGTCGTAGAGCAGGCAACGGATGAGTCGTCGCCCGGGACGGTCATCGCCCAGAGCCCCGCGGCCGGAGCCCGCGTGGACTCCGGAACGACCGTCACGATCACGGTCGCGGTGGCGGTGCCCACAGAAACCGTCCCGAACGTCGTCGGCCAGACTGCGGCGAACGCCCAGACGGCCCTGAGCAATGCGGGCTTCAACCCGATCAGCACCACGGCGGCGTCGGACGAGCCCGAAGGTACGGTCATCAGCCAGCTCCCGTCCGGCGACAGCCAGGCCGAGCAGGGATCCACCGTCGAGATCGTGGTCAGCACCGGCCCGGGGACGACGGGCACCTCCGGGGGGGGCGGCGCCCCGCCACCGCCGGAGACCACCAGCACGACAGGCGAGCCGCTTCCGTGACGATGCGCGTGGCCGTCCTGTCGGGCGGCCGAAGTAGCGAGCACGAGGTGTCGCTCGCCTCGGCGAAGGCGGTTATCGGGGCGCTGGACTCCGACCGCTATGACGTGATCTCGGTGGTCATCGATCGCGCCGGGCGCTGGAGCGTCGAGGAAGCGCCGGTCGCCCTGGTTCCCGACGACGAGGGGCGGGGGGTTCTGGTGTGGCTCGCGGACGGCCGGGCGGTACCGCTGGATGTCGTCTTTCCGGCTCTTCATGGTCCGTTCGGCGAGGACGGCACCGTGCAGGGCCTGTGCGAGATCGCGGGCGTCGCCTATGTCGGCGCAGGGGTGGCCGCCTCGGCCGTCGCCATGGACAAGGCGCTCTGCAAGGTCGTCCTCGATCGGGCGGGCGTGCCGACCGCGGTGGGCACGGTGGTCACCGGGTCCGAGTGGCGCGATCGCCCCAAGCTCGCACGCGAGCGCGTCGGCGACCTCGTCGGCTACCCCGCCTTCTGCAAGCCCGCGCGGCTGGGATCGAGCGTCGGCATCAGCCCGGTCCCGACGCCGGAGGACCTTGACGGCGCACTGGACTGCGCTTTGGCGCACGACTCGAAGGCCCTCGTGGAGCGGGCGATCGTGGGCTCCGAGGTCGAGGTCGGAATCCTCGGCAACGAGGAACTCGTCGTCTCGCCCGCCGGCGAGCTCACCTACGACTCCGAGTGGTACGACTACGAGACGAAGTACGTCGCCGGTCGTATGAGGCTCATCGTCCCGGCGCGGGTCGACCAGGCGACGGCCGACAGGGTGCGCGAGCTTGCCGAGCGCTCGTTCCGGGCGATCGGCGCCGCGGGCATGGCGCGGGTCGATTTCTTCGCGAGCGCGGCGGATGGCGTGCTCGTGAGCGAGGTCAACACGATCCCGGGCTTCACGCCGACGAGCGTGTACGCCAGTCTCCTCGCGGCCGGCGGGGTCAGCTATGGCGCGGTGGTGGACCGGCTCGTGCAGCTGGCGTCGGCTCGCTTCCGGGCGGCCGCACGGCTCCGGCACTGACGATCGGACGTGCACGACGGGCGTGACGCCCCACACCCAGCCGCCCGCGTTTGGGATGTCCCCGACGCCCGCGGCGCCGTTTGCCGCACGAGGCCTCGGAGTCGTAGTACGGGCGGGCCTTCTCGTATCCGCCGCCGGCGCGATCCTGGCGTCCCTCGCGCCGGTGGGCGACCTGGCCGAGGGGCCGAGCCGCCTCGGCTTCGGATCGGCCGTCCAGGAGCCGAGCATCCTCGTCACCGTGCTCGCGCTCATCGGCCTCGCGCTTCTGGTTGTCGCGGCCGCGATGCCGTGGTCCTGGGCGCACTACTCGGGCATCGCGATCGCCGCGACCCTCGCGTCCTTCTACCTGTTCTTTGTGATCGTCGCGCGCACCGACGACGAGCTGTTCGAGGGCGCCGCCAGCGTCACGCTGAAGGGCGGGTCCATCCTCCTCATCCTCGCCGCGCTGGTGACGATGGCGGGCGTCGTCGTCGCGCTCGTCGGCAACCAGCACGGTGCCCAACCCGACCCCGCCGACTTCGCCGACGCCGCGGGGAAGACCTCGGGCAAGGCCATCGCCGCTCTGGTCCTCGGCGTCGTGAGCTCGTTCTCCGGGTTGCCCACGGCGCCCTTGGCGGTCGCCTTCGCCACGCGGGCGGGCCTCGACATCAAAGCGTCGGGCAACCGCCTCGGTGGGCGGCGCATGGCG
>JAUVQP010000157.1 GCA_030598075.1 Miltoncostaeaceae bacterium
GCGGCTGATAGCAGGGGCAGCATTACATCCGTGTATCTACCGTGATTCCCCGAGTCTCAACCAAACAACACGGCGAAGAACGACATATCTCTCCGCACGGGGGATCCCCCACCCCAGCCGAGCGATGCTCCACTACCCCGTCGAGCGAGGCCGGGGGCGGCCTGGCGCGCGCCGCGTACCGCCGGAGCGAGCGCGCGCAACCCCCGCGGGGGGGAAGGACCGCGCGGAGACGGCGGGGCGCCGGCGACGGCTGAGGGAGCGGAGACGCGACACTTGTGCGCATCGGCACGGGTCACGGAGGAAACGCGTTGCGAACGGGTGCTCGCCTCTTCCATTCCGACCGCCGGCCAGCATAGGATGCCTGCGTACCGTCAATCTGTGACGATCGTGACGTACCCCGAGGGGTGGCGTGGCGACGTCAAGGGGGACTGATTCATTCATGGAACGTTCAGGTGATCCGCAACTCGTAGGAGTTCCGGTCTTCGTCATAGGCTCGATCGCGCTGGGTTTCCACCTGGTCGAGTACTACAACCAGGCGAACTTCGGTGGGCCAATTCCCATCATCCTCGCCGCGACCGGTCTTTTCCTCTTCCTCGCCTGCTTCTGGGCCGCCGCAATCGGCGCGTCCTGGGTTGCTGGCTTCTTTGCACTGTACGGTGGTTTCTGGCTTAGCTACGCGGCGCTTGTACTCGGCCTCAACAACGGCTGGTACGGCGATCTCTTTGCCGAGAACCTCAAGCATGTGGTTGCTGCGTTCGCGATCTCGTGGGCAGCGATCTTCTTCATGTTGGGCTTCTCCGCCTTCCGCCTGCCGGTGATCTACGGCGTCATCAACCTGCTGGTCGTCCTGGCCCTGTGCCTCGTCGCCGCCGCATTCCTCACGGGCGAGCTGTGGGACGAGGGTCTGCTCAACGCGGCCGGCATCGTCGCCTGGATCTTCGCCGGTCTCGGCGGCTGGGTCTTCATGTCGGTGGCAGACATATCACTTGGCGGAAAGGGCTTCCCTCTGGGGCCGGTCCTTATCAAGCCCAAGGGGTAAAGCTCCGCTCTCTCGAGCGAAGCGTCTGAGCTTCATCGCCCCGGTCCGCCTCGGCGGACCGGGGTTTTTTCGTGCCCTGGCCCTGGCGAGCCGGCGCCGAGCGGTTCGCCGCTCAGCCGCCCGCGGCGCGCTCGTGGTGGCCGCCGAACTGGTACCTCATGGCCGACGTGACCTTGTCGGCGAAGGTGTGCTCTTGGCGCGAACGGAAGCGCGCGTAGAGCGCCGAGGTCAGCACCTCGGCCGGCACCGCCTCCTCGATGGCCAGGTTGATCGTCCACCTGCCCTCGCCGGAGTCCGAGACGCGGCCCTCGTAGCCGTCGAGCTCGGGGTCGGACGCGAGGGCGATCGCCGAGAGGTCGAGCAGCCACGACCCGACGACGCTGCCGCGCCGCCAGACCTCCGCGATGTCGGGGATGTCCAACTCGTAGTCGAGGTCGGCATGCATGCGCGGCGCGGTCTCGGCGTCGGCGACGTGGTCGCGCGTGTCGACGTCCGCGTTCTTGAGGATGTCGAAGCCCTCGGCGTAGGCGGCCATGATGCCGTACTCGACACCGTTGTGAATGGTCTTCACGAAGTGTCCCGCGCCCGGAGGGCCGCAGTGCAGGTACCCCTGGTCGGCCGTGCTGTCACGGTCCTGGCGCCCGGGGGTCGGCTCGATGGTGCCCCTTCCCGGAGCGATCGAGGCGAACAGCGAGTCGAGACGCTCGACGGGCTCGACCTCGCCCCCGATCATCAGGCAGTAGCCGCGATCGAGTCCCCAGACTCCGCCGCTGGTCCCGCAGTCGATGTAGTGGATGCCCCGCTCCGCGAGCGCCGCCGCGCGGCGCCGGTCATCGCGGAAGTACGAGTTGCCGCCGTCGATGATGATGTCGTCGGCGTCCATGAGCTCGGCGAGCTCGTCGACCACCCGATCGGTGAGGGCCGCGGGGATCATGACCCACGCCGCGCGGGGCCTCTCGAGCTTCTGCACGAGGTCCGCGAGAGACTCGGACGGGGTTGCGCCGTCGGCGGCCAGACCGGCCACCGAGTCCGCGTTGACGTCGTAGACGACCGCCGTGTGTCCGTCGCGGGCGATGCGGCGCACGATGTTGGCGCCCATGCGCCCCAGACCAACCATGCCAAGCTGCATGCGCTCACTCCTTGTGGGCCGTGACTCGGCGCGATGCGCCGCCGGCCCGGCAGGCGCTACGCAGCCCGGACGATAGCCGCAAACGACTCCGGATCGAGGCTTGCGCCGCCCACGAGCGCACCGTCGATGTCTGGCTGGGCCATGAGCGCGGCGGCGTTGTCGGCGTTGACGCTGCCCCCGTACAGCACACGCACACGTTCCGCGTCGAGCTGCTCGCCGGCGACGCGGCGCACGTGGGCGATGGCGGCCTGGGCGCTCTCGGGGGTGGCGGTGCGCCCGGTGCCGATGGCCCAGATGGGCTCGTAGGCGATGGAGAGAGCATCCTCCCGACCGCCGAGGCCGGGGAGGGCGGCGCGGAGCTGCGCCGTCAGCCATGCCTCGGTCTCGCCGGCGTCGCGCCGATCGAGCGACTCCCCCACACAGAGGATGACCGAAAGGCCGGCGTCGAGGGCGGCGCGAGTTCGCCGGGCCACCTGGAGGTCGGTCTCAGCGGCGGCGCGACGCTCGGAGTGGCCCACCAGGGTCCCGGTCGCTCCCGTCCCGAGGATCATTCCCGTCGCGATCTCGCCCGTGTGAGCGCCCGCGTCGGCCTCGTGCACCGCCTGCGCGAACACCTCCACTCCGCTTCCGGCGAACGCGACGACCGCCGCGTCGAGCGCGGTGAACGGCGGACAGACGGCGACCTGGACGCGCCCGTCGCCATCGGCGAGGAGCTCCCGAAGGCTCCGGGCGTACCCGCGGGCCTCGGCCCCCGTCTTGTGCATTTTCCAGTTGCCGGCCACCAGCGGGCGACGGAGTGTCACCGAGCCTCCGGGATGACCGCCACTCCGGGCAGCACCTTGCCCTCGAGCATCTCCAGAGACGCTCCACCGCCCGTGGAGATGTGGGTGAAGCGGTCGGCCAGCCCGAGCTGGGCGACGGCCGCACCGCTGTCGCCGCCGCCGACGACGGTGACGGCGCTCGACTCGCCCATGGCCTCGGCCACCGCCCGCGTTCCATCGGCGAAGGGAGGGATCTCGAACGCGCCCATCGGGCCGTTCCAGAAGATCGTCCCCGCGGCCTCGATGGCCTCGCGGTAGCTGGCCGCCGTGCGGGGCCCGATGTCGACGCCGATCTTGTCCGCGGGCATGGAATCGCTGGGGAAGACCTCTAAGTCGGCGTCCTCATCGAAGCGGTTGGCCACCAGGATGTCGACGGGGAGCTGGAGCGTGCAGTTGACGCGCCCAGCGGCCTCGAGCAGTGAGCGCGCCATCGCCTGAGCCTCGGGCCCCTCGTGCTTGCTGCGGCCGACGGGATCGCCGAGGGCCGCGAGGAAGGTGAAGCACATGGATCCGCCGACGAGGATGCGACCGCA
>JAUVQP010000014.1 GCA_030598075.1 Miltoncostaeaceae bacterium
GCCGTCGAGGCGGACACTCCGTGGCTCCACCCGGATGCGGTCTACCACCTGGGGCAGATCCCCGGCCTGGTGATCCTCTACGCGGCGGCGGCAGGCGGCCGAGGCGCTCGGTCGTGGGGAGCGCCGTGGTTCGGGCTGGCGCCCCGATAGTGCAGTGTCGACCCGGCGTCGTCCGCGGTCCCCGCGGCGGTTGGGGGCCGCGCCCCCGCTGAGCGCGAGCGTGGCGGGTATCGCCGCCCTGGCGCTGACGCTCCTGGCGTTTCGCGCGATGAGCTGACCGCGGGCCGCCGCGGTCTACCGCTCGCCCTCCAGCGTCCGCGTTCTGGTGGGGACATGGGGGACGCTGGCCATCTCCGGGTCGGACTCGTCCATCGTGCGCATGGCCCGGCCATACCGTCGTGAGAGCGGAGCCGCGGTGATCCCGTGCGCGAACACGCTCAGCAGAACCGTGGCGGCGACGATCGGAAGCAGATTCTCGGAGCCCGGCACGTTCTCCTCTTCGACGACGATCAAGAGCAGCACTATGGTCGCGATGCCGCGGGGTCCGAACCAGCCGATGAACGCCACCGTCCGGGCCCGCAGCCCCGTCCCGGCGAGCGCGATCGCCACCGGGAGCATGCGGACGAGCGTCAGGCTTCCCACGGCGTAGAGGACGACCTCCCAGGTCAGCTCGTCCAGGACCGGGCCCGCCAGAACCGCCCCGAAGATGAGGAAGGTCGTCAGGTTGAGGAGTTGCGCCTCGTCCTCGGCGAAATCGAGCAGGTGTCGTCGTCCGGCCTCCGTCGCGCGCCCGAGAGCGAGGCCGCCCACGAAGGCCGCGATGAAACCGTTGCCGCCGATCTCGCCGGCCAGCGCCCAGGCGAGGATGGCGAGCGCCACCGGAGCCAGCTGGGCGAACGTCCCGCTCATCCAACGCGCCCGGCTCGCGCGTGCGATGGCCAGGCCGCCGAGGCCTCCGACGACCGCGCCGACCAGGATGCCGAGACCGATCTGCTGGGCGCCGAAGGTGAGCCAGTAGGAGGCCGGCTCCAGGTCCTCCTCGACCACGGCCGCGGCCACGAGCAGCGTCAGGACGGGAACGACCAGCCCGTCGTTCAGCCCGCTCTCCACGTTGAGCGCCTGGCGCACGCGCGCCGGCACGACGCGGCTGGTCACCACGAGTTGGCCGAGCGCCGCGTCGGTGGGGGCGAGGATCGTCGCGAGGATCGCGGCCGTCCAGAAGGGGATATCGGTGAACATCAGCGCGGCGAGGGCCGTCCCCCCCGCGATCGTCAGCGGCAGCCCGATGACCAGCAGACGCCCGGGCAGCGATGCGATGCGGCGGAGCGTGCCGAGCTCGATCCTGGCGGCGTCGCTGAACAGGACGAGCACCAGGGTGACCTCGGCGATGACGAGGATCGTGCCGTTGTTCAGGTCGAGGTCGAACAGGCCGACGCCACTCGGTCCGAGCAGGACTCCTCCCGCGACGAAGAACATCGGCGCGGTCAGAATCGAGCGCTCCATGCGCCGCGAGATCAGCCCGAAGGCCAGGACCGCTGCGGCGAGAAGCGCGAGATCGGTCACGGGCGCGCAAGGCTATCTGGTACGCGGGGCGCCGACTCGAACTCGGACATATGCTCCCAGGACGACCCGCGCCTTGCGCGGGGCCAGAAACGACTCGGCGCAAGGGAGCGAGCATGGATCTTCGCGGAAACACCGTCACCTGGATTAGCCACGGCACCTGGCTGTGGCAGACCTCGGAGGGCAAGCGCATCCTCATCGACGCCTTCTTGGGGAGCTCCCCGACGACCCCCGAGCACCTGGCCGACCCGGGGCCCCTCGACGCCCTGCTCCTCACCCACGGCCACATCGACCACATCGCCGACGCCGTCGACACGATCAAGAGGGCCCAGCCGACCGTGGTGTGCAGCTACGACATGACGGGCTGGCTCAAGTTCCGCGGCGTCGACGACAACGCGATCGGCATGAACATGGGCGGCACGATCGAGGTGGCCGGCATCCGCGCGACGCAGCTCTATGCCCGCCACAGCAACGGCATCGAGGACGCCGAGTACAGCGGCCCGTCGGGCGACGCCACCGGATTCCTACTCGAGTTCCCGGACGGGTTGCGCGTCTACCAGTCGGGCGACACGGACGTGTTCGGCGACATGGCACTCATTCGCGAGCTGCACGAGCCGCACATCGCGGTGCTGTCGATCGGCGACCACTTCACCATGGGTCCGCGCGGCGCGGCGAAGGCCGCGTCGCTCCTGGGGGTCGAGGCGGTGCTCTGCGGCCACTGGGGGACCTTTCCGCCGTTGGTCGGGCGCCCGGCCGAGCTCGACGCCTTGACGCCGTCCTCCGTCGAGGTTCCGGACCTCTCGCCGGGTGACCGCTTCGGCGCCGCCTGAGCGCCGTTCGCTGAGCATCCGCCGCCCGAGCCGCGGCGAGGATTTCGGGGTCGGGCGGCGTAACACTTCGGGGTGAGCACCCTGCGCACGCTGCCCATCCGGGTCCCCCTTCGCGGCCGGATCGGCGAGCCCCCGCCCACGCGCTCCGTGCTCAAGGTCATCGCGATCGTGCTCGGCGTCGCGGCGCTCCTTTGGCTGGTCTACGTCAGCCGCACGGTCCTGGCGTGGCTGGCGGTCGGAGCCTTCCTCGCCGTGGCGATCAACCCCCTCGTCGGGGCGATCCAGAAGCGACTGCGCATGCCGCGGTCCGTGTCGATCCTCCTCGTCTACCTGGTGGTTCTCGCCATGCTCGGCGGGCTCGCGTTGCTCTTCGTGCCGCCGCTCATCGAGGCCGGGCAGGGGCTGAGCGACACCCTTCCGGGCTACGTGGAACAGGTCCGCGACTCGTCGCTCGTCGAGCGCCTGGATCGCGAGTACGACCTGAGCCGCCGGGTCGAGGAGGAGCTGACGAGCGGGCTGTCCGGCGTCGCCGGGCCGAGTACGGCTGTCGCGCTCGCCCAGCGCCTCATCAGCGGCCTCGTCGCCGTCATCAGCATCGCCGTGATCACCGTCCTGTTGAGCCTCTACGGGCCCAACCTTCGCGCCTGGACTCTCGATCAGGCGCGGGGGACCGCGCGGGAGCGCGTCGATCGCGTGCTCGGCCGGATATACCGGGTCATCGCCGGCTACGTCGTCGGGGTGCTGCTCGTGGCGGTGCTCGGCGCGCTCGCGGTCTACGCGTTCCTGACGATCCTCGGGATCCCCTTCGCGCCCGTGCTGTCGCTCTGGGTCGGCCTCATGTCGCTGATTCCGCTGGTCGGAGCCACGTTGGGCGCGCTCCCCTACATAGCGGTGGCCTTCTTCCAGGGTTGGGAGTACGGGGTCGCGGCGATCGCCTTCGTGCTGATCTACCAGCAGCTCGAGAACCATCTCGTCCAGCCCGTCGTTCATCGCCAGACCGTGCACCTGAACCCGCTCTGGATCATCCTGGCGGTGCTGATCGGCGCACAGGTGCTCGGCGTCGTCGGCGTGCTCGTGGCGATTCCCGTCGCCGGCATCGTCCAGGTTCTCCTCGCCGAGTGGTGGACCGAGCGCCGGCGTCGCCGGGAGGAGCGTGCCTCGGGCGCCGAGTCGGAGTTGATCGTCGTCATCGAATGACGCCCGCGCCTACGATGGGCGTCCATGGATCCACGCTCCGCTGAACGTCTCGAGCTGCCCGCGGTACGCGGCCGGCTCGTGGCCCTGACGTCGTTCGCCGGGGGCGCTCGGCGAGCTGCGGCCCTCCGCCCCAGCCCGGACCCCGATCGCGTCGCCGAGCTCAGCGTGGAGACGACCGAGGCGCTCGCCCTCCGTGAGGCGGGGGTGGGGGGTCCCGCCGGCGCGCACGACACGCGGGAGCTGACGCTCGCCGCGGCGCGGGGTGAGGTGTTGGACATCGAGGCGCTCGAGTCCGTGGCGGTCACGGTCGCGGTCGCCGTCGAGACGGTCGAGGACATCGAGAAGGTCCGCGATCGCGCCCCGATGCTCGCCCAAGCGTTGGAGGTCGTTCCCCTCGGGCCGTTGAGAGGGCTCGGAGCGTCGCTGACCTCGGCTCTCGACCACCATGGGGGGTTGCTGGACAATGCCTCCCCAGGGCTCCGCCGCGCGCGCTCCGCGCTTCGGCGGGCGCGCCGCGAGGCCGCCGAGACGCTCCGGCGGCTCGCCAACCAGCTCGGGTCGCACCTCTCCGAGGGGTTCGTCACCGAGCGCGCCGGCCGGTCGGTGCTGGCGGTGAAGGCGTCGTCCCGCTCGGCGGTTCCCGGCATCGTCCACGGGACGTCGAGCTCGGGGCAGACCCTGTTCGTCGAGCCCCTCGGGGCCGTGGACGCCGGCAACCGCGTGCGGGAGCTCGAGTCCGCCGAGGCGGCGGAGGTCGAGCGAATTCTGGTCCGCCTCACCGGGCGCGTCGCCCAGGAGGCGCCGGGCCTCGATGCTTCGGTCGAGGCCCTCGCGAGCCTCGATCTGGCGCTCGCTCGCGCGGCGCTGTCGGCGTCGTGGTCCGGCTGCCCGGTGGCGCGCTCGGAGGCCCCCGTCCTGCTCGGTGCGCGCCACCCCCTTCTGGACCCGGGCTCAGCGGTGCCCATCGACATCGACCTGTCGGGGATCTCCGTGCTCGTCGTCTCGGGTCCCAACGCGGGCGGCAAGACGGTGGCGCTGAAGACCCTCGGGCTCTTCGCGCAGCTCCATCAGTGCGGCCTCCGTCTGCCGGCCCGCCGCGCTGCGCTTCCCGTCTATCGGCGGATCGTCGCCGAGATCGGTGACGATCAGTCGATCGAGCTCAGCCTCTCGACCTTCTCGTCCCGCGTCCGGCAGCTCGCCCAGATTCTCCGCGACGCCGGACCCGGCGTGCTGATCCTGCTGGACGAGATCGCCGCCGGGACGGATCCGGTCGAGGGTGCCGCCTTGGCCACGGCGATTCTCAGCTCCCTCGCCGACCGGGGCGCCACGACTCTGGCGACGACCCACCACTCTGACCTCAAGGAGTGGGCGGCGGCCAGCCCGGTCGCGGCGAACGCCGCCGTGGCGGTGGACCCGAGCAGCTTTGAGCCGCGGTACGAGCTGATCGCCGGGGAGCCCGGCGCCTCGCACGCCCTCGAGATCGCCGAGAGGCTGGGCATCGACCCCGAGGTCGTGGATCGCGCGCGGCTGGGCGTCGACCCTGCGCGACGCCAGGCCGAGCGGCTGCTGTCGGAGGCGTCCGCGGCGCGCTCCGGCGCGGACGAGGCGCGTGTTCGCGCCGAGGCGGAGGCGGAGCGCGCCGCGTCGGCCACCCGCCGGGCCGAGCGACGCGAGCGCGAGGCGCAGCAGGCGCTAGAGGAGATCCGCGCTCGCGCCGAGGTCGAGCGGGAGGGCGCTCGCCGGGCCGCCCGGGCGGAGCTCGCCGACGCGGAGCGGGAGCTCTCCGACCTGCGCGGCGCGATCGCCGACGCGCGGCGCGAGGAGGTGGCGCGAGGGGGTGCGGCGGCGCCGGAGATCGAGATGGAGCGGGTCCGGGAGCGCGATCGTCGACTTGGCGCGGCGTCCGCGGCTCGTGAGCGGGCGAGGGCGGCGCTGAGAGATCCGGCCGAGGCCGCCCGGGCGGCGGTCGTCGGAAGCCAGGTGATCGACGCGACGCTCGGCTTTCGCGGCGAGGTGGTTGCCGTTCGCGGCAGCCATGCCGAGGTTCAGGGGCCCGGCGCGCGCATGAGGCTGCCGCTCGACCGGCTCGTGGTCGTCGTGGACGGCCCCCCCGCCGAGCCGGAGATGCTGCGCTCACCCCGGTCCGCGGCCGTGCCGCCGCCGCCGGCCCCTTTGGAGATCGACCTGCGCGGCGAGCGGGTCGAGCCCGTCCGCGACGCGGTTCGGCGAGCCGTGGACGGGGCGGGCGCGGCGGGGCTGCCTCAGGTGCGGATCATCCACGGACACGGCACCGGGGCGCTTCGCGCGGTCGTGCGCGAGGAGCTCGCGGGCCACCCGATGGTCGAGCGAGCGGAGCCGGCGCCGCCGGATGCGGGCGGCGACGGCGTCACGATCGCGTTTCTCGATGAGGAGGTTGTTTCGGAGTGACGGGCCACGACCCTCTGCGAGTCGCTCGCCGCCGCGATGAGGTGTCATCACCCGCGGGGATGCCCGAGGGCTCGGCCCCCCGCGCCTCCGCGCCTCACCCGGTTCTCGCGGCAGGCCGGCGGCGGTTCATCGCGATGCGGCCTCTCGGCCTCGCGACGCTCGGAGCTACGGGGTGGGGAGCTCCCCGACGTTCCGCAGCACGCCCACGTTCGGGGCCATCGTGCGGAATGCATCGTCCTTCTGGAGCACCCCCACGGTGTAGACCGGAGCGTCCTGCATGCGGGACAGCATCGACGCCGTGTCCCGCGAGCGCGGCACGGCCTTGAAGCACGAGACCAGAATCGCGTCGGGGGGCGAGCTCTGGGCGATCTCGATCGGCTTGGGCCACTCGGGTGGGGCCTGCTCGACGTCCCAGCCCTGGGCCCGCAGCTTCCCCAACGCGGCGTCGGTTCCGGGGAAGCGAACCCTGTCCCCGGCCTTGTTCATGACGACGTCGGTCGGGACGGTGACGAACAGTAATCTGGGCATGGGGCGGGATCCTACCGATCCGGCGGTCGGGTGGTGAGGGCCGTCGGAGCGCGGGTGGCGGGCACCCATTTACCGACTCGCGATCGACAATTCACCGTGGGACGGTCGCCATGGACCCCGGTTGGCATGTAGATTGGCGACGCCGTGGGGATTCGTCCCCGCAGGCGATTCGCGAATTGTCTCGTTTTCGATCACCCCAGGGGGGCACATGTCCGTAAGCGCAGGCCAGATCCCAGACACGTCTGTCCTTCAGGCGATCGGGGACCGCCGGAGCATTCGATACTTCGACCCCGACAAGAAGGTCGAGGACTGGCAGATCCAGACGATCCTCCAGGCCGCCCGCCTCGCCTCGTGTCAGGGCAACATCAACGCCACCGAGGCCATCGTCGTCCAGAAGGAAACCTGTGACATCTGGGACGAGATCGAGGAGTGCGTCTCGGGCTTCAACGTCCAGATGATCAACCAGTGCTCGCACCTCATCCTCTGGCTCACGAACCTCAACGCCTGGTACGGGCGGGCCAACGACGGTCTTTCGAGCCTTGCCCTGTCGGGCGCGCTCACCAAGTACCACGGCTGGAACTACGAGTTCACGATGACGCAGACGGTCCCGCGTCTGATGAGCTTCCCGACCGAGCGTACCGAGATTCTGCTCCGCTTCGAGACCGGGCAGGCGCTCGGCTCGGCGTTGGTCGCCAGCGCCTCGCTCGGCCTCGGCAACTGCCTCCTCGCGTTCGGCCGTAAGCCGGGCGGCGTCGAGAAGGCCTTCGGCCTGGGTCCCAACCTCAAGTTCACGTGGGGCCACGCCGTCGGCATTCCGCTCGAGGACGCCAAGGCCGGCGGTCAGCGCCCGCGGCTCAAGTTCGAGAAGCTGTTCCACAAGGACACCTACGGCAACCCGCTGATGCCGGACGCCGCCGTCGACGCGGCACTCACGGACAAGGGCATGCTCCAGGAGCAGGCTCCGCTGCCCGGGCGCATGGAGGAGATCGACGCGCTGGCCGCGCAGTTCTCGCGTGACCCGGGCGTCGTCTCGTGGCCCGAGAAGGAAGTCAAGCGGCTCATGGCCGACGACGACTGGGACTTCGGTCCCCGCATCAGGACGCATGCCGAGGAGGTCGTGGCTGCCGGCGGTCTCCCCGACTACCCCGAGGAGATGCGCGAGACCTTCCAGAAGCTCATGGAAGAGCACGGTCTCGACACCAGCAAGTACCTCAGCTAGACGAGCGCGACCACGCGGCTCATCGCGGCCCCCTCGCCCCTTCAGGGCGGCGGGGCCGTCGTCGTTTTCGGGTCGTCTCCCGGGCGGGCTACGCTACGGTGAGCTTGCGAGCGCCCGTAGCTCAGTGGACAGAGCGGCTGCCTTCTAAGCAGCGGGTCGCAGGTTCGAGTCCTGCCGGGCGCGTCTCCATCCCGGTTGGCGCCGGCGCCGGCGGCGAGGGCGGGAGCGCATCAATGCCCGCTGCCTTCACCCTCGGTTCGGGCGGCCCCGGCCGGCGCGGGCAGCAGCCTGGTGGTGCCCGCCTTGAAGGACGCGACCATCGGCTCGCCCTCGGCGACGCCGAGGCGCTCCGCGGACGCGGCGGTGATCTCGGCGACGAGGGGCCCCACGCGTACGCGGAGCCGGTTGCCGACGGGCACGGCCGAGAGGACCGTCCCGTCGATCGCGTTCTGCCGAGAGTCCGCCGCGGGAGGATCCCGCGAGAGGCTGACGTCCCACGGGTAGACGACCGCCGCCGAGCGGCCGGCTAGGTCGTCGGTGGAATAGATGCAGAGGCCCTCGTCGGTGCGCAACTCGGTGAGCCCGTTCCCCAGCGGCCTCGCAACGCCGTGCAGCAGGGTCCCGCCCGCCAGGCGGGCCACGAAGGGGTCGGCCGGGGCGGACACGAGCTCCGCCGCCGAGCCGAGCTGTCGCACGCGGCCCTCGACGAGCACGCCGACCCGATCGCCGAGGGTCGCGGCGTCCTCGAAGTCGTGAGTGACCAGGAGCGTCGGCAAGGACAGCTCGGCGAGCAGGGCCGCCAGCTCCGCTCGTACGGTCGCCCCGGTCTCGGCATCGAGGGCCGACAGGGGCTCGTCCAGCAGCAGAACGCGCGGTTCGCGGGCGAGGGCGCGGGCGAGAGCCACGCGTTGGCGCTCGCCGCCGCTCAGCTCCGTAGGCCTCGCCTCGGCCAGGTGCGACACGCCAAACCGCTCCAGGAGCTCCCCGGCTCGCCGCCGACCGCCGAAGGCGACGTTGTCGGCGACCGAAAGATGGGGGAAGAGGGCATAGCCCTGAAAGAGGAAGCCCACCGAGCGCTCCTCGGGCCGCAGATCGATGCTCTTGGCGGCGTCGAACCACGTCTCGTCGCCCAGCGCCACCCTGCCGTTCCCGGGCCGCGCGAGCCCCGCGACCGCTCGGAGCACCGACGTCTTGCCGGCCCCGGAGGGTCCGACGAGTGCCAGCGTCTCGGCGCCTACGCGGAGGTCGAGCCGGAGCTCGAACGCGCGAAGCGGAAGAGAGATGTCGAGGGTGAGGATGTCCATGCCGGGAGAAGTCGGACCAAAAGGAGGAGCGCGCCGCTGACCAGAACCAGGAGGGCTCCCAGCGCGAGCGCGGTCGTGAAGTCGGTATCCAGCTCGGCGTAGATCGCGAGCGGGAGGGTCTCGGTGACGCCGGGAAGGCTCCCGGCGAACATGATTGTGGCGCCGAACTCTCCGAGGCCCCGCGCGAAGGCGAGCGCCGAGCCGACCGAGAGGCCCGCCCAGGCCATGGGCAGGGCGACGCGACCGAAGACCCTGCGCGGCGTGGCCCCGAGGGTCCGGGCCGCATCGAGCACCTCGCGGTCGACGGACTCGAAGGACGAGATCGCCTGACGCACGTAGAACGGGCTCGCGACGAAGAGGATGGCCAGGATCACCGCGGCCTGGGTGAAGGGTAGGGAGACCCCGAACGCCTCCAACTCGCCTCCGAGCAGCCCTCGGCGGCCGAACGCCGCGAGGAGCCCGATGCCGGCGACGGCCGGAGGGAGCACCAGCGGCAGCTCGATGAGGGCGACGAGGGCTCCACGGCCGCGGAAGCGACGCATCGCCAGCAGATAGGCCGCCGGCGTTCCGACCAGCAGGATGATCACGTGCGCGATCACGCTCGTCTTCAAGCTCACGAGCAGTGCATCGAGCGCGGCCGGGCTCCCGAGCTGGGCGATCAGCTCGCCGATCGGCACGCGTAGGAACAGGCCCGCGAGCGGCAGGATCAGGAACGCGACCGTGATGGTCGTGGCCGCGAGCAGCAGCAGGTCGAAGCCCCTTCTCACGGCGCCACGAACCCGGCCCCGCCGAGCGCGGCTCGCCCCCGCGGTCCGAGCAGCCGCGCCACGAATGCCCGCGTGGCGGGGCGATCGCGCAGCAGCGTGACGCTGTAGCGGATGCGGGGCTGGGCGGCCGCGGGGATCTCGATCGAGCGAACCGCCGCCCCCCCGGCCTCGACGTCCGTGGCGTAGACGATGCCCGCATCGGCCTCTCCGAGGGCCACCTTGCCCATGACCCCGCGGGTGTCGCGCTCCTCGCTGGCGATGTTGTCGAGCGCCGCGCCGAGCCCCAGGCGGCGGAGCGCGACGCGCGCGTAGCGTCCGACCGGCGCACCCTCGGCGGCGAGCACCAAGCGGATCCCCGGTCGCGCGAGATCCCCCACGGCTCGGATCGGTGCCGGGTTGTCGGCCGGAACGACGATGACCAGCCGGTTCGCCCCGAAGTCCACCACGCGTGCGGCGAGCCCCTCGCGCGCCAACTCGCGCGCGATCCGCGGGTCGGCAGAGACGTAGACGTCCGCTGGGGCGCCCTCGCGGATCTGCGCGGCGAGCTCGCCGGACCCGCCGAACCGGTAGCGCGGCTCGGGATCGACGAGTGGAAGCACGTCCGTCAGCGAGGCGGCCGCGAGCACGTCCACGCGGTCGTCGTCCCCGCCGCAACTCGCGGCGAGCAGGACGACGAGCAGCAGCCCCGCGGCGACACGCCTCAACGACCGCGCGCCGGGGGCGGGTCGCACGTGATCATGACCGAGGTGGCCTTGACCATCGCCGTGGCGGCCTCGCCCTCTCGGAGCCCCATCTCCTCGGCGGCCTCGCGGGTGATGACGGCCACCACGCGGCTCGGTCCCACCACGTCCAGCTCGACCTGGGCGAGGAGGCCGTCGACGGACACACGCCGGACCACTCCGCGGAGCCGATTGCGGGCGCTGGTCGCGGAGGGGGGGTCGCCGCGCAGGCGGGCGACCTCGTCGGCCGGCACGAGTCTCCGGTTGGCGGCGTCGCGCTCGGTGGCGATCTTCCCGGCGCGATCCCAGCGGCGGAGGGTGTCGATGCTGATCCCGAGCGCGAGCGAGGCCTCACGGGCCGTCATGTAGTGCCTAGGCATTGCCTGGAGCTTACTCGGTTTGCCGATCGCGTGCTGCGGTGCGTTGGCGCGTTTCGGCTAACGTGGTGCGCGAGCGAGAGGAGAGCCGGGTGCCCAGCGAGATCGTCGCCGTTGCTTACGAGACCACCGATCGGGCGGACGCCGCCCTTGCCTATGTGCGGGAGCAGGAGGCCGCGAACCAGCTCGCCCTGGACGAGGTGGCCGTGGTGGTGTGCGGCGAGGATGGCGAGATGGAGACGCGCCTCGACGAACGCCCGCTGACCGACGGGGTGGGGCGGGGGGTCGCCGGAGCGCTGGTGGGAGGGATCATCGGAACGCTGCTCGGTCCCCTCGGGGTGGTGGCCGGCTTCGCCGCGGGTGGCGTGCTGGGCGCCGAGAGCGGTTCGGCTCACGAGATCCACAAGAGCTTCCTCGCCGAGATCAGGTCGGCGCTTGCCCCGGGCACCTCCGCCATCGTCGTCGCCGGCACGCCGGGCGAGCTGACGTGGCTGAGCGGGCACGTTCCCGACCAGCTGCGGGGGCGCGTCGTTCGCACGACGCTCTCCGACGAGCAGCTTGCGCGCCTGCGGGAGAACGCGCCGTCCTAGCGCTGCGCCGCGCTCGTCACGCTTGATAGCGTCGCGCCGTGACGAGATCAAGGGGGAGAGCGTGAGCATCGTTGCGGACCTGAGCGAGGAGCTGCTGAGCAGGAAGCGCTCCATCGAGCCCGACGAGGCCCGCGAGCTGGTGCGGCTTCCGGCCGAGGAGCTTCCCGCGCTCCTGTCGCTCGCGCACGAGGTGCGCCGCCACTGGTGGGGCGACGGGGTGGAGCTCGAGTCGCTCATCAGCGCGAAGACCGGCGGCTGCCAAGAGGACTGCGCGTTCTGCGCCCAGTCGATCCACTTCGACTCCCCGGCGCAGCGACACGCTTTTCTGCCGTTGGACGAGGTGCTCGGGGCGGCCCGGGCGACGGAGGCGTCGGGGGCGAGCGACTTCTGCATCGTGGTCGCCGTCCGCGGGCCGGATCGTCGGATGATGGACGACGTCCTGGAGGCGATCGGGGCGATCCGTGCCGACACGTCGCTCGAGGTCCACTGCTCGCTCGGCCTGCTCGAGCGCCACCAGGCCGAGGCCCTGCGCGACGCCGGCGTGCTCCGCTACAACCACAACCTCGAGGCCGCGAGGAGCTTCTTCCCCGAGATCGTCTCCACGCACACCTGGGAGGAGCGGGTCGAGACGTGCCGGCTCGTCAACGACGTCGGCATGGGCCTTTGCAGCGGCGGCATCATCGGCATGGGGGAGACCTGGGAGCAGCGCATCGAGCTCGCCTACCAGTTGCGCGAGCTCGGGCCGGTCGAGATCCCGCTCAACTTCCTGAACCCGCGACCCGGCACCCCGCTGGCGCATCGCGCCCCGCTACAACCCACCGAGGCGCTTCGCACGATCGCCATGTTCCGCCTGATCTTCCCGGACATCATCATCCGCTACGCCGGGGGGCGCGAGCTGGTCATGCGCGACGCCCAAGCGCTCGGGATCGTCGGCGGCGTCAACGGCATGATCGTCGGCAACTACCTGACCACGGCCGGCCGCCCGGCATCCGAGGACGTCCGCATGGTGGCCGACCTCGGCCAGGAGGTGGTGCGGAGGCGCGCCCAGTGAGCTTGGACACCGCGAGCCTGCGCGAGGCCGATCGCCGCTTCGTCTGGCACCCGTTCACCCAGATGCGCTCGTGGTGCGCGGAGTCGCAGGTCGTGATTGCCGCCGGCGAGGGCTGCGAGCTCATCGACACGGACGGCAAGCGCTACCTGGACGGCGTGTCGTCGCTGTGGGCCAACCTGCACGGCCATCGTCACCCGCGCCTGGACGCGGCCGTGGCGGACCAGGCGGGAAAGATCTCTCACGGCACGATGCTCGGCCTGGCCAACGTCCCCGCGACCGAGTTGGCGGAGCGGCTCGTGGGCCTTGCGCCGGGCCGGCTTCAGAAGGTCTTCTACGCGGGCGACGGCGCGTGTGCGGTGGAGATCGCCGTGAAGATGGCGTTCGAGTACTGGTCGCTCCGCGGGGAGACGGGACGTGACCTCTTCCTGAAGCTGGACGAGGCGTACCACGGCGACACCATCGGCGCCGTCAGCGTCGGTGGCATCGACCTCTTTCATCGCATCTTCGGCCCCCTGCTGTTCCCGACGATCGCGGCACCCACGCCGAACGCCTACCGGCGCCCCCACGATCTGACGCCCGAGGGCTACGAGGAGCTTGCGACCGCGGCGATGGAGTCCGCCGTCGCCGAACACGCCCGGCGGCTCGCGGCGGTGGTGATCGAGCCCCGCATCCAAGCGGCGGCCGGGATGCTGACGCACCCGCCGGGCTACCTCCGCCGCGTTCGCGAGGCCTGCGACCGCCACGACGTGCTCCTGATCGTCGACGAGGTGGCCACCGGTTTCGGCCGCACCGGACCAATGTTCTCGTGCGAGGCGGAGGGGGTGGAACCGGATTTGATGACGCTCGGAAAGGGGCTGACCGGCGGCTACCTCACGCTCTCGGCGGTCCTGGCCAGCGATGGGGTCTACGACGCCTTCCTCGGGGAGCCGGACGAGGGTCGGACCTTCTACCACGGGCACACCTACACCGGGAACCCGTTGGCCGCGGCCGTCGCGCTCGCCAACCTCGACGTCTTCGAGGAGGAGTCGGTGCTCGGCGGGCTGGCGCCCAAGGTCGAGGCCATGCGCCGCGGGCTCGCGGAGCGGGTCGCGCCGCACCCGCACGCGGGCGACGTCCGCCAGCTGGGGATGATGGCCGGCATCGAGCTGGTCGCGGATCGGGCGAGCAAGGACCCATTCCCCGTGTCGCGCCAGGTCGGCAACCGCATCTGCGCCCGGGCCGTCGAGCACGGCGTCATCATGCGGCCGCTCGGGGACATCCTCGTGCTGATGCCCCCGCTGGCGACGTCGATCGAGCAGATCGAGCGACTCGTCGAGGTGACCGGCGTCTGCATCGACGAGGAGCTGGGATGAGCGCGGGGCTCGCGTGGCTCCCGGCCGCGCTGTCGGAGTTGCGCGACGCCGACCTGCTGCGCGAGTTGACCTACTGCTCGTCGTCGCCGGGACCCTGCGTGCTCCTCGGCGGTGAGGAGCACCTGCTGCTCGCCTCGAACAACTATCTTGGCCTCGCCGGCCATCCCGCTGTGCTCGCGGCGGCCCACGCGGCGATCGACGAGTACGGCGCCGGGGCCGGAGCGTCGCGGCTGGTCACCGGATCGCTGGACCTGCACCGCCGGCTGGAGCGGCGCCTCGCCGACCTGAAATCCTGCGGGGACGCCCTCGTCTTCCCGACGGGCTTCCAGGCCAACGTCGGCACCATTCCAGCGCTGGCCGGCCCCGGTGACGTCATCTTCAGCGACGAGCTCAACCACGCCAGCATCATCGACGGCTGTCGGCTTTCGCGCGCGAGTGTGGTGCGCTATCCGCACGCCGACGCGGACGCCCTCGAGGCGCTCATCCGATCCACGCCGGCGCCCAACCGCCGTCTGATCGTGAGCGATACCGTCTTCAGCATGGACGGCGACCTGGCGCCGCTGCCCGATCTCGTCGCCCTCGCCGAGCGTCACGACTGCGCGTTGATGGTGGACGAGGCCCACGCCACGGGGCTGCTCGGCGCCAACGGCGCCGGAGCCATCGAGCACTTCGGCCTTGCGGGGCGCGTGCCCGTCGTGATGGGAACGCTCTCGAAGGCCCTGGGCGCCCAGGGCGGCTACGTCGCCGGCCACACCGATCTGTGCGACTACCTGCGCACCCGCGCACGCGGGTTCGTCTTCACGACCGCCCTCGCTCCTGCCGCCGCGGCCGCCTCGCTGGCAGCGCTGGACATCGTCCGCGACGAGCCATGGCGTCGCGATCGCGTGGGCGCCCTCGCCGCTCGACTGGGTGCCGCCGCCAAGGAGCGCGGCTTTCGCGTCCTGCCCACCCGGTCGGCGGTGGTCGGGGTCGTCATCGGGTCGCCGGGCGACGCCCTCGACGCGGCCGCGGCCTTCCGGACCGAACGCGTCTGGGCTCCGGCGATCCGGCCGCCGTCGGTCCCGGAGGGCACGTCGCGGCTGCGGCTGACCGTCATGGCCAGCCACGACGACGAGCACCTGGAGTGGGCCTTTCGGGCGCTCGACGCGGCCCGGGCGTCGGTCGGGCCGACATGCTGAGCGAGCCGGGCATCTTCGTGACCGGAACGGACACCGGTTGCGGCAAGACCGTGGTCGCCGCCGCGCTCGCGCTCGCCGCCCGCTCGCAGGGGCGCAGCGTGGCTCCGCTCAAGCCGGCCCAGACGGGGGATAACGGCACGATCGTTCCCGACGCCCAGTTCGTCCAGATGGCTCTCGGCAGCGACGAGCCGTACGAGACGGTGTGTCCCTACCGCCTGCGTGTGCCGCTCGCGCCCGCGGTCGCGGGGGAGATCGAGGGCGTTCGGCTTGATCCGAGGGTGGTCGTCGACGCGTACGAGGCCTTGCGCGAGAGGTACGACTACGTCGTGGTGGAGGGCGCGGGCGGGCTGTCGGTGCCCTTCTCGCGGGGCGTGGACATGGCCGACTTGGCGACGATGCTCGGGCTGCCGGTCATCGTCGTCGTCCGCCCGAGCCTTGGCACGCTCAACCACACCACCCTGACGCTCGACGCCGCCCACCGGCGCGGGCTCCGCGTGCTCGGCGTCGTGATGAGCGGCTATCCGAGCGACCCGGGCCTTGACGCCCTCACCAACCCGCGCGAGTTGGCGCGACTCTCGCCGGTCCCTCTGCTCGGCGTCCTTCCCTTCGATGACGAGATCGACACCGAGGGTGGACGGCTTGGCCGCATCGTCGAGGACGGGCCGCGGGCGCTCGACCCGCTGCTTGGAGGAACCTTCTCGCCGTCTCGGTTTCGCCGCGAGACCGAGCGACGGTTGGCCGCGGCGATCGCCGAGCTCGGATGAGGGATCGCGGGGTCGGCGAGCGCCGGCGGGCGGTCTTGGCGGCGTTGGCGGCCGCTCGCGGCCGGGCCGTGAGCGGCGAGTACCTCGCCGACCGCCTCGGATGCTCGCGCGCCTCCATACACAGGCACGTCGAGGCGCTTCGTCACCGGGGCATGCCGATTCTTGGCGCGCCGGACGGGTACGTCCTCGCCGCCGATGCGGATCTGGTGCTCGCGGCGGAGGTCGAGGCGCGCCTTGCTCCGCCGCTCGACGGCCCGGTGCTCTGGGCTACCGAGACGGGATCGACCAACGACGACGCGTCGGCGCGAGCTCGCCGAGGGGCGCGGGAGGGCC
>JAUVQP010000098.1 GCA_030598075.1 Miltoncostaeaceae bacterium
GAAGCGCCGGGACCATCGAGATCGCGGCCAGGGGAATGGCAAGGGTCGCGGACACGACCAGGCGCCGGGCGAGCGCCCGCGGCGCCCCGTGGGCCTCCTCCCTCGCGGCCCCGACCTCAGCGCGATACCCGACGGCGCCGACGGCGCCCAACAACTCGTCGATCCCCACCAAAGCGGGGTCGTACTCGACGGCCGCCCGCTCGGTCGCGAAGTTGACCGAGGCCGTGACTCCCTGAACGGCGTTCAGCTTCCTATCGATGCGGGTCGCGCACGACGCGCACGTCATCCCCTCGAGCGCGAGCTCGACGCGCTGGCGCTCCGCGCTCGCGGCGCCCACGAGCTACTCGACCTCGTACTCGGCGGCGGCGATCGCGGCGCGGAGGGCGACATCGGAGAGAGCGTTGCCTTGGACGGTCACGACCTTCCGCTCGAGATCCACACTGACGTCCTCGACGCCGGCGACGGCCCCGAGCCCGTGCCTGATGACCGCCTCGCAGTGCTCACACGAGATGCCGGGAACGCGGTAGACCACAGTTTCGCTCACGCGCCGACTATACCACAGGGGGGTATAGAGCGGAGGTCGCCCGGCCACGGTGCGGCCTCGATGATCGTCTCGCACGCCGGCACGTGCCGCCGACCGCGCTCCGCCCCGAACCGCCGGGCAGCTACTCGTCGATCTCGATGAGCACGTCGATGGCGGAGTGCTTGGCGTAGACCAGCTTCCGCGTGGCGTCCGGGTGGTGCGTGATCTTGACCTCGATCAGGTTTCCCGTGCTGAGGCTGGTCTCGACCTCCCAGCTCTCGGCGTCGACGGTCACCGTGGCGCCGCTCTTGAAGGTCAGCTCGAGCTTTCTCACCCGGCAAGACTATCGACTGCGGATGACCGCCGGGCGCCGCCCCGACGAGCGGTCGGCACGGCCCGGCCATCGGGGCGATGTCGGCGAGAAGGACGTCGACCTGGAGAGTCCTCCGAGAAGCCTCGACGGCTTCGCAACCGGTCATCGGCCAGCGGCCGGCGCCGGCAGCGCGCACTCCGCGGGTCGCCGGGGGCGCTACGGTTGAAGAGACAACGAGGGGGAGGACGATGCGGCTCTTCGGACGACGCACACCCGAGCTGCCCGCCGAGGGCGCGGCTCTTCCCGGACGAGAGGACGAGATTCCGCCGCCCGACCGCCACGAGGTTCTCGGGACTCCGATCGGGCCCCCGCTCCCGGCCGATCTTGAGACCCTCGATGTCGGAATGGGCTGTTTTTGGGGCGCGGAGCGTGTCTTCTGGGAGGCGGAGGGCGTCTACACGACTGCGGTTGGCTACGCGGGGGGGCACACGCCCAACCCGACGTACGAAGAGGTCTGCAGCGGTCGTACCGGCCACACGGAGGTCGTGCGCGTCGTCTTCGATCCCGAGCAAACCGATATCGCAACGATGCTGCGGCTCTTCTGGGAGAACCATGACCCCACCCAGGGCATGCGGCAGGGCAACGATGTCGGCACGCAGTACCGCTCGGCCATCTACTGGCACTCCCCCGACCAACGAGAGGCCGCGGAGCGCTCACGCCGTGACTATCGGGACGCCCTCCGGGCCGCGGGTCACGGCGACGTCACGACGGAGATCGCCGAGGCGGGGCCGTTCTACTACGCCGAGCCGTATCACCAGCAGTATCTCGCCAAGGTGCCGAACGGCTACTGCGGTCTGGGCGGAACGGGGGTGGTGTGCCCGGTGGGCACCCGGGCGACCGACGCCTGAGCGGCGGAGAGCGGGTCAGCCGGGCGGCGGAGCGCGCCGAAGGCTCGCTATCAGCTCGTCGGCAGCCGCCTCGGGAAGCAGGCGGCCCTCTCGCACCGCATCCTCCAGATCGCCGAGGTGCTGAACGGCTGGGCTCGCCGAGCGCGCGGCCTCGGCCAGTCCCTCGCGAACCTCGCGCCACATCCACTCCCGGGCCTGCTCCGCGCGGCGATCGGCGAGCGCGCTGCCCTGCCGCAGCGCCTCGTAGCGCCTCGTCACCGCCGCCCACAGCTCGTCGATTCCGTGGGCGTCGAAGGCGGAGCACGTCACGACGGGAAGCGACTCCGACGCGCCGACGACGGCCGCCGCGGCCGAGTAGTCGTTCCGGGTGCGCTCGGCCTGAGCGCGCAGGTCGCCGTCCGCCTTCGTGACGGCGACGATGTCGGCCAACTCCATGACACCGCGCTTGATGCCCTGAAGATCGTCCCCTCCCCCCGGGCCGACCAGCAGCACGACAACGTCCGCGGCGAGGGCCACCGCCGTCTCGGACTGGCCCACGCCCACCGTCTCGATGAGAACGACGTCGGCGCCCCAACCCTCGACGAGCAGCACAGCGCCCCGCGTGCGCCGCGCGATCCCGCCGAGCACGGATCCGGACGGGCTCGGCCTGATGAACGCCTCGGATCGGCGCGCCAGCTCGCCCATGCGCGTCTTGTCCCCGAGAACGGACCCGCCGCTGACCGCGCTCGTGGGATCGACCGCGAGGACCGCGACGCTCTGCCCCCGCTCCACGATCGACAGGCCGACCGCCTCGATGAGGGTCGACTTCCCCACGCCGGGGGCGCCGGTGATCCCGACGCGCAGCGATCCGCCGGTGTGCGGAAGGATGTCGACGAGCAGCCTGCGCGCCGCGAGGGCGTGGTCGGGATGGGACGACTCGACGAGGGTGATCGCCCGCGCGAGCGCGCGCCGATCGCCGGCTCGCACGCCCCGGGCCAGCCGAAGGGGGTCGCCCGCCCCGGCGGCCGCGCTCACGCCAGCGCGCGCTCGATAACGCCCAGCACCTCGCCCGCGACCTGCGGCACCTTGCTGCCCGGCCCGAAGACGGCCGCGACGCCCGCGTCGCGCAGCGCCTGGTAGTCCTGACGCGGGACCACGCCTCCGACGACGACCCGCACGTCGTCCGCGCCCGCCTCCCGAAGACCGGCGATGAGTTCCGGAACCAACGTGGCGTGGCCGGCCGCCTGCGAGGAGACTCCCACGACGTGCACGTCGGCCTCCACGGCGTCCCGCACCGCCTCGGCCGGGGTCTGGAAGAGGGGCCCGATGTCGATGTCGAAGCCCATGTCCGCAAGGCCGGTCGCGATGATCTTCGCCCCGCGGTCATGCCCGTCCTGGCCGAGCTTGACGACGAGCATGCGGGGCCGGCGGCCGGCGGCCTCGGCGAACCTCCGCACCCGCTCGCGCACCTCCTCGTACGCCGGGTCGCCGGCGGAGGCGGAGCCATAGACGCCCGCGACGCCCCGGACCTCGGCGCGATGGCGGCCGAAGACCGTCTCGAGGGCGTCGGACGCCTCGCCCACGGTGGCACGCGCCCGCATGGCCTCGATGGTCAGCTCGAGTAGGTCCGCCCGGCCACGGGCCCCCTCGGTCAGCGCCGCGAGGGCGTCCCCGCAGCGGCCCTCGTCGCGGGTCTCCCGGACCCGCGCGATCCGGTCGGTCTGCGCGGCGCGGACGGCCTCGTTGTCGACCGCGAGGATCTCGATCTGCTCGAGCTCGGGCGGTTGATACCTGTTGACGCCCACCACCACGATCTCCCCCCTATCGACCGCGGCCTGCCGGCGGGCCGCGGCCTCCTCGATGCGGAGCTTGGGCATCCCGGCCTCGACGGCGGCCGTCATGCCCCCGAGGCTCTCCACCTCCTCGATGAGCTCCCAGGCGGCCGTGAGCAGGCTGTGGGTGAGGCTCTCCACGTAGTAGCTGCCTCCGAGCGGATCGACCACCCGACCCACACCGGTCTCCTCGGCGAGGATGAGCTGGGTGTTGCGAGCGATGCGGGCTGAGGAATCGGTGGGCAGCGCAACCGCCTCGTCGAGGGCGTTGGTGTGAAGGCTCTGCGTGCCGCCCAGCACCGCGGCCAACGCCTCGTAGGCGGTGCGGACAACGTTGTTGTAGGGGTCCTGCTCCGTGAGCGACACCCCGGACGTCTGGCAGTGGGTGCGCAGCGTGCGGGACGCGGGCAGCTGGGGATCGAACCGCGCCATGATGCGGTCCCAGAGTGTGCGCGCAGCGCGGAGCTTGGCCACCTCCATGAAGAAGTCCATGCCGATGGCGAAGAAGAAGGACAGGCGCGGGGCGAAGTCGTCGACCTCAAGCCCGCGCGCGAGGGCGGCCCGCACGTACTCGAGGCCATCCGCCAGCGTGAACGCGAGTTCCTGGACCGCCGTGGCCCCCGCCTCCTGCATGTGGTACCCGGAGATCGAGATCGAGTTGAAGCGCGGCATCTTCCGCGCCGTGAACTCGATGACGTCGGCGACGATCCGCATGCTCGGCCCGGGCGGATAGATATAGGTGTTGCGCACCATGAACTCTTTGAGGATGTCGTTCTGGATCGTCCCCGAAAGTCTCCGCAGGTCCACACCCGACTCCTCGGCCGCCACGATGTAGGCCGCCATGACGGGCAGGACGGCGCCGTTCATGGTCATCGACACCGAGATCCTGTCGAGCGGAATGCCGTCGAAGAGGATCTTCATGTCCTCGACGGTGTCGATCGCGACGCCCGCCTTCCCCACGTCGCCCGAAACGCGCGGGTGATCGCTGTCGTAGCCGCGGTGCGTCGGCAGATCGAACGCGACGGAGAGGCCCGTCTGGCCCGCGGCCAGGTTGCGCCGGTAGAAGGCGTTGGACTCCTCGGCGGTGGAGAAGCCCGCGTACTGACGCACGGTCCATGAACGGTTGGTGTACATCGTTGCCCGGGGCCCGCGCGTGTACGGCGGGAGACCGGGAAGGGTGTCTCGGAACTCGATCGCCTCGAGGTCCTCGTCGGTGTAAAGCGGCTTTACGTCGATGCCCTCGGGGGTCCCGACGGTCAGCTCCGAGAGATCGCGCTCTCCCAGCTCGCGCTCCGCGGCGTCCCTCCATCGCTCTGACGGGCTGTCGCCGTGCCGATGGTCGCTCATGCGGGAAAGTATCTCACGGCACCCCCGCGCTCCGGGGCCGACTAGGACGCCTCGAAGTGGGCTCGGATCGCGCCGGCCGCGATCTCGAGCTCGGCCAGCGGAACGTCCGGAGTGGCACCCGCGAACGAGAGGTCGCCCATCGAATTCGTGGGGATGACATGGATGTGCGTATGCGGCACCTCGTACCCCGCGACGATGATCCCGATGCGCCGGGGCGCGAAGGCCCGTCGCTGTGCGACCCCCACGCGCCGCGCGACGGCCGTCAGGTGCGCGAGCAGGCCGTCGTCGAGGTCGATCCAGTGGTCGACCTCGTCCAGCGGCACAACCAGCGCGTGCCCCCGCGCAAGCGGATCCTTCGCCATGAAGACGGCGCAGCGGTCGTCGCGATGAACGAACGCCGCGGGAAACTCACCCTCGATGATCCGGCTGAAGACGGTCGGCATTCAGCGCCCCGCGCCGCGCATCAGGCGCCGAACTTCGCGAGTCGCCCCGCGGCCGCCAGCAGCAGCGGCATCATGTGGCTCATCGGACGCCGGCCGAGCATCCCCCGCGAACAGGCGCGCTCTCCGAAGCGGTCCACATCGTCCCGACCGACCCGCCGCCCCTGCATGACGACCGGGACGGGATGCCACGAGTGGGCCCTCATCTGGGGCGGCGTGGCGTGGTCTCCGGTCACCATGATGACGTCGGGGTCGAGCGCGCGAATCGCGGGGATGATCTCGTCGACCGCCTCGATCGCGGCGATCTTGGCGTCGCGGTCGCCGTCCTCGCCGGCGGCGTCGGGGGCCTTGTGGTGAACGAAAAAGTAGTCGTGGCCGGCCCACGACTCGGTGAGCTGACGCATCTGGTCGTCGAGGTCGGCCGGTTGCTCTCCGACCGTCATGCCGAGTAGGCGCGCGATGCCGCGGTACATCGGATAGATGGCTATGGCATACGCGTCGAGGCCGTAGCGCTCGACCATCGTGGGAAGGGCGGTCTGCGTGTCGAAGCCGCGCATGAGCACGGCGTGGGCGGCCTCCCCGGCGAGGATCGCGCGAACCTGCGCGTCGAGCTCGACGAGGTGGTCGGCCGTGTGGGCCGCGCGCGGCGCGAGCGGCTCGGGCGCCCGGGCAGGCACGCCGGTGGCCTGCGGGTCCGTGTCGGCCAGACGCGCGTCAAGCCCCTTCCCTCGGAGCACGACGAGCAGGCGATGCTCGCGCTCGTGGCGGAAGATGACCTGTGCGCCGTCGAGCGAGACCTCCTCCTGGAGGCGCTCCACAAGGGGCGCGGCGAGC
>JAUVQP010000118.1 GCA_030598075.1 Miltoncostaeaceae bacterium
CCCGTCCGCCTACGCTCACGCGGACTTGGAAGCAAGGGGGCGCTCCATCGTCCCTGGGCGGCGTTCTGCTCGCCGCCAGCACCAGGGAGGCCGATATGCGTATCTCACCCGTCCTGGCCGGCGTTGCCGCCGGTGCTGTCCTCGCGGTGGCAGGCGTCGCCGCGATCGACTTGGCGTCCACCGACGCCGAGGCTCAGGGCGGGGGATCCGTGACGCAGGCTCAGCTCAGGGCGCTTGAAGCGAAGGTCACAGGAATCGGCCAGAATTCCAGCGCCGCACAGCGCATCGCCAAGAATCTCCAGAACAGCGTCGGAAAGCACGTCACGCCCGAGGGCACCCTGATCGGCGCAAAGCAGCCTCCGGGCGTCATCAGGCAGGACCGCGGGCTCGGCGGCGGGTTGCCCACCGAGCTGATCGGCGATGGCGCGATCACCTCGTCCAAGCTCGCGCCCGGTCTTCTGACCGTGGGGCCCCAGGGGGTGCCCGGGCCGACCGCGAGCGCCATCGCCACGAACACCGCCAACATCACCCTCCCGGTCAATAGTGGGCGCAGGGTCGTTTCGCTCACGGATCCGGCTGGGAGCACCTCCTCGACCGGGCGCGTTCAGACGACGTTCGCCGGTCGCCTCATGGCGAGTGCGGTCGTCACGCTGCAAAGCAACGGCGCCGCGACCGGCGACGTGGAGTGCCGACTCTGGACCCAGGTGGAGGGCTCGGTTTTCGTTAACCCGCTCTCGCCCTTCGGGGTGGACATTCCGGTACCCGCCGCCGGCAAGGTCACGACGACGTTGGTCGGAGGCGCCAACCGGGGGGCCGGCAGCTACGAGGTGTTCGTCCAGTGCTTCACGGGCGACGCCAATATGGTCTTCGACGAGGGGCACATGATCGTCTGGGCGACCGCGGCGTAGCGGAACGCACGCGGGCGGAGCGCTCCACCGGCGCCCCGGTGCGCCGCATGCTCCGCCCAGGCCAATTGGTGAGGTCTTCCTCCACGGCGTCTGGGTCCTGCTGGCACTCGGCACAGTCTTCGCCATGGTCCTCGCGCTTCGCGACGAAGACGCCTAAGGCCGCAGAAGGCACCGGTCCGGACGGCGCCGCCGCCTACGTCGCCGACGTCGACGGCACCGTGTCGGTGCTGACCAACTAGCCACCAAGACCCTGGAGTGCGGGCCTGGTGCTTCGCCCGGGCCGTCGGCGCCGGCTCTGCCGCCGGAGGTGTTGCCGATGCGGGACCCGGAACCGACGTTGGCCCAGTCGTCTACACCGGCCTACCGCCCGAGGTGCAGGCGATGAATGATCAGGAACAAGTCGTCGGCGAGCAGCCCGCCGGCGCGCTGGAAGCGAGCGGCGGGTAGCCCACCCCGGGGGTAGGAGGGGTAGGGGTGCCTCGCGAGGGGCGGGGGCTCGCGATATGGGTGCCCTCCCCGTCTCCTACGCGAGCAGTTTTCAAACCTCTTGTCGCGGCGACCCGCCGGGTGCCGCTCGGGTCGACTCACCCGATTCGTGAGGACGGGCGGCGGGTCCAGAGGCCGTTGCCCGGTGAACCAGTGTCAATCCCGGTTCCAATTTTGACACCAGATGCCTCGCAATGTTCCGAAACGCACTTCAGGGGCCAAGGGCGGGGACGGCTTAGAACCCCGTTGGAGACTGGGTTTTCGGAGAATGCCCCCAACGGGATTCGAACCCGTGCTACCGCCTTGAAAGGGCGGCGTCCTCGGCCGCTAGACGATGGGGGCGCGGGCGCCGGCGGCGCCGGCCAACGATAGCGGCGCGCCGACCGAGCGGGGGATCGGCCCCAAGACGAAGAAGGGCCCGGGGAGGCGTGTCACCTACCCGGGCCCGGTAGCAGCATGGGATTGGCCAAGGGGCACCTCGCGAACGAGAGTCCTCCTCGCTGCCGTTGCGCGGAAGGACGCGCCCCTAGCTACTGCCACCTCCACAGGTCTTCAGCAATCGGACCACCTCCTTTCTGTGGTGACTCGACCATAGCGCCGGAGGCGGCCGCCGAACAGGCGCGGGCCGCCGCGCACGACTTTCCGGAGGGTCTGCCGATAGGGGCCGCGAGAGCGACGCGCGACGGCGATGCAAGGAGGCGGCATCTCCTCATCTCGGCCCAGGCGGGGCGTGAGGCTGGCGACGGTGAGCGTCGGAACCTTCCTCGGTCACCGTCCGAGGACCACTCTGCCCGTACTGGCGACCCTGGCGACGGTCGGCTACCTCGTCGCGCTCGGGGCTCCGGCGGCGCTGCTGGCGCTGAACGGTCCGACCGCGGCGCTGGCGCCCGCCGTGGCCGTCATCGCCATCGCGACGACCGCGGCCGTCTTCTTCAGCGTCGCGCTCGCCGTCGGGGCGGCGTCGGCGTTGGACGGCGCCGACGCGAGCGTCGCCCACGGCTTCGCGCGCGCGCGCAGGCGAATGAGCGTCGTCGCGCAGTGGTCGGCGATCCTCACCGGAGCGCTCGTCGTACAGGCGGCCCTCGGCGACCTCCTTGGGCCCGCCGCCGGGCTGCCGCTCGCGCTGGCCGCGGTCGCGGTGTCGATTCTGACGCTGATGGTGGTGCCGGTGATCGCCTTCGAGTCGGTGGGACCGGTCCGTGCCGTCTCGTGCTCGCTCGCGATCTTTCGCCACCGCTGGGCCGAGCAACTCTCGGGGCAGGCCGCGATCGCGCTCGCGGGCTACCTGGTGGCTGTGATGCCATCGGCGACGCTTGTCGCGATCGGCACGGCGACCGGCTCGGCGCCGGCCGCCGTCGCGTTTAGCGCGGCGGCCGCGATCGTCATCGCCGTCGCGCTGGTGCTCCAGGTCGGCGCCACGCTGGTCTTCTCCGTGGCGCTGTACCGCTACGCCGTCGCGGCGGCGTGGCTCTCGCACCCGGACGGGTCCGGCGGCGGCCGCGGCGCGGAATTGGCTCACGAGGATCGATCGGTCCTGTCGCGTCGCTGACCCGATCGGCGCGGCGCGGTGTAACGGCGCGGGCCGGTCGTGGTCTATGGCTGAGGACGGTCCCGAACGGCACCGAGGAGGAGAGCCATGGCGAAGGCGACCTGGAACGGCGCGACCATCGCGGAGAGCGACGCGACGGTCGTGGTGGAGGGCAACCACTACTTCCCGCCGGACTCCCTGCATCGCGAGCACCTCGCGCAAGCGGCCACCACCACCTTCTGCCCGTGGAAGGGCACGGCGAGCTACTACGACCTCGTGGTCGGCGGCCAGACGAAGGCGAGCGCCGCCTGGTACTACCCCGAGCCGAGCGAGGCCGCGGCGACGATCAAGGACCACGTCGCCTTCCACGGCGGCGTCGTGGTCGAGGGATAGGCCGCCAAGCCGACGGAGGTTCGCCCATGCTCGACTACGACGTCATCGTGATCGGTGCCGGTATGGCCGGCATCAACGCCGCCGCGAAGGCGCACGACGCCGGCCGAACGGTGGCCGTCGTGGAGCGCGATCGTGTGGGTGGCACCTGCCCGATACGCGGCTGCATCCCGACCAAGGCTCTGATCCGGTCCGCCGAGATCGCGCACGAGATCGGACGGGCCGAGGAGTTCGGCATCCATGTTCCGTCCTACGAGGTGGACTTCGGCGCGGTCATGGACCGGGTGCGGGGCATCATCGACCGTGGATCCCGCGGCGCGACGGGCTACCTCGAGTCGCTCGAGCGACTCGACCTGCACTTCGGTGAGGGCCGGATGGCCGCGCCCGGCGCCGTCGAGGTGAACGGCGAGACCCTCCGCGCCCCCCGCATTCTGATCACCGCCGGGGCGCAGCCCCAGCGGATGCCCGTCCCCGGCATCGAGAGCGTCGAGTACATGACCAGCGACGATGTGCTCCAACTCCGCGAGCGACCGGATCGGCTGATCGTGATCGGGGCGGGCCCGGTGGGCCTCGAGCTCGGCCAGGCTCTCTCTCGCCTCGGCTCGCGCGTGACCTTCGTCGAGGTGGAGGAGCGCATCCTTCCCGCCGCCGAGCCCGAGATCGCGGAGGGGCTGGCCGGGTACCTCGAGGCCGAGGGCATCGAGCTTCTGACCGGCGCTCGGATTCTGGACCTGTCCCATGAGGGGGAGACGCGCCGCATGAGGATCGACCACGGAGGCGGTGAGCGCACGATCGAGGCCGACGCCGTGCTGCTCGGTGTCGGCCGGGCGCCCGCGGTTGGGGCGTTGCGCCTGGAGCGGGCGGGCATCGAGCATTCCTCGCGCGGCATCGCCGTCGACGCGCGCCTCGAGACCTCGCAGGAGGGCGTCTACGCAGCGGGCGACATCCTCGGGGCGCCCTACGGCGCCTTCACCCATGTGGCACGCCGGCTCGGCGCCGAGATGGTCGACAACGCTCTGGACCTCGATCCTCACGACGCCGACCCCGACTGGGGCCCCCGCGCCATCTTCACGGACCCCGAGGTCGCGGTCGTCGGCATGACCGAGGCCCAGGCGCTCGAGGCGGGGCACGAGATCGGCGTCGGCGTCGCAACACCTTCCGGGGGCAAGGCCCGAGCCTGGGGCGAGGAGCGGGGCACGGTCAAGGTGGTCGTCGAGGCCGCGACGCGACGTGTTCTCGGCGCCCAGGTCCTGGCCTACCATGGTGCCGATCTGCTGCATCCCGTCGTTGTGGCGATGAACGCGCCGGGCGGCACCGCCGACCCGATCACGCGCTCGTATTACCTGCACCCCACGCTCGGCGAGGTCGTCAAGAGCGCAGTCGAGCGGGCCGTGGCGGCTTCCTCGAGCGGGAGCGGCAAACCGGAGTGACCCTCCCCTTTCGCCCGCTGGGTGCCGGGCCCGGCAGGGCGCCCGATCTCGTGCGCGCGGCCGTCGTCCTCCCATCGTCGAGATCTCCGCCCAAGGCCGGACGGAGCGCTCGGACCGATGCTTGGCACCGTCACGGTGGCCGTCGAGGGGGGCGTCGCGAGCATCGGCTCCGACCGATCGGCTCTTGCCACACGTTTGGCGCGCTCCGCCGGGTTTGCCACCATGTCCAATACGGTCGTGACAGGGGGTGGCGTGGCTCAAGGCGAGCAGCAGGGTGAGGCGGTCTTCCGCGGTCAGGAGCG
>JAUVQP010000161.1 GCA_030598075.1 Miltoncostaeaceae bacterium
GGATCGTGTCGAACCGCTCGATGAGGTCCCTCGCCGCGGACCCCGTGAGCGGCGCTCGGAAGTCACCCAGCACCAGACCCTCGTCCCTCAGGGCGCGCCACAGGCCAAACAACTCGGCGCCGCGGGCGGGCGCAAGCCGCCGGCCCCCATCCTCCGTCGGCTCGAGATAGACGACGCGTGGCCGTCCCTCGAAGTCCGTGAGCTGAACGCGGAGAAAGACGCGCACCGTGGCGCGGATGGGACCGCCGCCCGCGGCGCCGCGAATGACGGGACCGGTCCTCGCCTGCCAGCGCGACGGTGCCTCCGAGGACGCGCGATAAACGAGTTCCTCGGATCCCCGCTCCGACATGTCCGCCGCCGGCTTTCGCTCGTAGAAGGCGGCGAGCGGGATCCATGCGGCACCGGCCCCGGCCGCGGTCCCGCGCGCCGGCCGGAGCACGGCAAACGCGCGCTCCTGGACCGCGATCTCGCGAACGGGCCCGCCCTCGTTCACCAGCAGGAGATCCGCTCCGGGGCCCGCCGGGTCGTCCGGCGGCCCGTTCTCGGCGGTGGCGACGATCACGGGGGGCTGGGTCCTTCGCCCCTCGTCGAGCTCACGCTCGATCGTCCAGTAGCCCAGCCCGAGCGACGCGAGACCCGCCAGCCCTCCCAGGAAGCCGCCGAGCGCGAGCAGGATGAACAGGAGCCGCGGTGGACCCTGGGGCGCGGGACCCGCGTTCGCTCGGCCGTGCCAGACGATTCGCGGGGGCGGAACCGCCCGGCGCGGTGCTCCTCTTCGGTTCGTGTCGTCGCCGTCCGTCATCGCTCCCCAGTCCGTGGCCGACCCGGGGTTGTAGCCGCCCACGGAGCGAGCCTCAAGCGAGCGCGTCGCGGAGTCCGATCGCTTCCCGTCAGCCCGGGCGCACGCCATGGCGTCCGACCCGGTTCGAGGGATCCCGGTGCGCCCGGCGGGCGCGTCCTATAGCCTCCTCGCGCGCCGGATGATCCGGCGCGGACTCCCCTGCCTGCCTTATTCCCCAGGAGTGTGACGATGAGCATGTTGGGCCTCGTTCAGCCCATGAACATCAGCTTCGGCGAGTTCCTGCTCTCGTTGCTGATCATCTTCTTCATGATCGTGTTCTTCATCATCCTGTTCCACGTCATCTTCGACCTGTTCCGCAGCAAGGACCTGTCGGGGTGGGCCAAGTTCGCGTGGGCGCTGTTCATCATCGTGCTGCCCTTCATCGGCCTGTTCGTCTACGTGATCGTGCGCGGCGTGGGCATGACCGAGCGCCAGATGGCCTCCGCCACCGAGAGCCAACAGGCCTTCGACCAGTACGTCCGCGAGACGGCCGGATCCGGCGGCGCGGCATCGGAGATCTCCAAGGCCAGGGAACTGCTCGACTCGGGCGCCATCAGCCAGGACGAGTTCGAGGCCTTGAAGAAGAAGGCTCTGAGCTAGGGCATCCCGACGACGGGTTGAGGTTGCACCCGGCCCCCGAGACGTGGGGCCGGGTCCCGGATCCTCGGTTTCCGACCGGGGGCACAGCGAAGGACGCACGGAGACCCCCGCGGAGCCGCGCCCGACGGGCGTGGGCCGACATCGACGCCGCCCGGCGCCGGCCTCACCCCAGAGCGACGTCGAGGATCATCATCATCATGAACCCGACGAAGAAAGCCAGCGTCGCCGCGCGCTCGTTTCCCCGCGCGAACGCTTCCGGAAGCAACTCGTCGACGATCACGTAGAGCATCGCGGCGGCCGCGAAGGCGAGCGCCAGCGGAAGGAGCGCCTCGCCCCACGTGAACGCGAGGTACGCGGCCAGCGCGGCGGGCGGCTCCACCAGCCCGGTCGCGGCGCCGATCGCCGCCGCACGACGGCGCGACACGCCGGCGTCGAGCAGCGGCGCGGCGGCCGCGAAGCCCTCCGGGATGTTCTGCACGCCGATGGCGATCGCGATCGGGGCGCCCAACTCGATACCCCCGGCGGCCATGGCGACCCCAACGGCCATTCCCTCGGGGACATTGTGGATGGTCAACGCGGAGAGAAGCAGCGCTCCCCGGCGGCGCGCGTCGGCTTTTTTCGGCTCCTCATGGCCGCGCTCGCGCAGCCGTGGATGCAGGTGCGGAAGCAGATCGTCGGCGCCGGCGAGGATGAGCGCGCCGAGGGTGAACCCGAGCAGCACCACCCAGAGGCTTCCGCGCTCGAGCGAGGGCACGAGCAGGCTGAAGAACGTCGCCGCGAGCATGATCCCGGCCGTGAGCCCGACAAGCGTGTCGAGCACCCGGTCGGACCTGCGGCCCAACACCAGAATGCCAAGGCCGCCGATGCCCGTGGCCAACCCGGGGCCGATCATGAACGCGAGTTCCGCCGCGCTCATCCGCTCGGATCACCGGCGACCGCGCCGAGTCTCCCGGCGATCGTCACGGGCGACCACCCCACGCCCCGGGCAGGCGCCCGCCTGACGCTTCGGTGCGCATCACTGCGCGCATGATTCCCGAGGGCACCGGAGGTTCGCGTCCGTGTCGTTGCGGCCCCGCGCTGCGGACAACCCGCAGGATTGGGCCCGACCGGCGTCGGCGGCGTACCCCGACGCTCGGCGACCGCGCGTGCGAGACTGCGCCCGCACGGCCCTTGACTCCCCGGCCGGGGAGTCCCTCTCCATTCGCCGAGGTTGCCGATGGCTCCGAAGTCCCACACGTTCGTCGCGCCCGCGGCCACCCACGAGAGCGACGCCGACGTCGAGACGGAGATCGAGGCGGCGGCCGCGGGCGGGTGCTCGGCATGAGGCGGCCGGGCCCGACCCTGAGGATGGCCCTGCTCGGTGTCGTCGTGGCCCTGGCGCTGATCGCCGCGGGTTGCGGCGACGACGAGCCCGAGGAGCCCGTGGGCACCCCCGAGGAGATCTACTTCGCGTCCCTCAGCGACGCGGCCGGCGCCGTCGGCGAGATGGGCCGGATCATCCTCGACCAGACCGGAGACGGCGATGAGGCCACGGCCGGTCTCGAAGAGCAGCTCCAGGTGTACGAAGACGCCATCGTGGCCATGGACGGCATCACGCTGGACGACGAGACCCTCGACGCGCAGCGCCGCCAACTGATCGCCACGGCGGAGCCCTTCGTGGACGCGCTGCGCAATGTGATCGCGGCGAGAGAGGACAGCATCCTCAAGGGGACGATCGAGCTCGTGGGCCAGAGCGGGCCCATTCTCGACGGAGCACAGGCGCTCGTCCGCGCCATCGAGGGCGCGGCGAAAGCGGCGCGGGGTGGCGAGGCCGCGGCTCTCGATCAGCTCCTGGACGAC